>DOTA01000495.1 GCA_003513015.1 Chloroflexota bacterium | reverse complement strand
AACGACGCGGTCAAGTCGCTCCTGACAAGGGGGGGATGGACGACGCTTACCGCGGTGAATCTGATGCTCTTCAGCCTCCTGCACAATCCGTGCAGCACAACTATTTACACGATCTATAAAGAAACCGGCAGCAAAAAATGGGCTGCCGCGGCAGCGCTTTTACCCCTGGGGATGGGTTTTGCGGTTACGTTTGTTGTAGCACAAATCTGGCGTTTGGTGGCAGGGTTGGTGTGATTCCAGCCAATCACGGATGATTTTAGGCCCTCAACACCATTGAGGGCTTTTTTGTTGCCCTGTTGTTCCTACTCAGGCTAGCCACAAGCTGTCTTTTTTGCCACAAAGACGCGAAGGCCCCAAGAAATCTTTGTGATCCTTTGAGCCTCACCTGCACTGTGTCAGGGCACAGATATTGGGCCTGGGTGGTGAATTTAATGGGTCAATATGATTACAGGTTGAGCAATTACTTGTTGGGCCTTATTTGCGAGCATCCGTTTAATTCGTGTTATTCACGTTCTATTTCTACGCAGGCTGAGCAGTTACATCCTGCTTTTTGAATACAGCATCTATTTTCCCCGATTCAGATGATAAAAATTGTAGAAAATGCATAAAAATTAATAATGTTTAAGTAATATTTGATATTATCAAAAATAAACTTGACTTTTCTTAAATCAAGTGTATAATGCGAGTAATGATAAAAGATTGGACGCTTGGCGTTCAGAAAAGGATATTTTATGCGCTCTCTCCCCACCAATTGTCCGCTTTGTAACGGCGAGATCACTGTCACCCGGATTTACTGCCGCGATTGCGATAGCACCATCGAAGGACGTTTTGCTCCAGGCGCTTTTTTTGCGCAACTCTCCGCGGAGCAATTGGCTTTTGTGGAAACCTTTGTGCGCTGTGAAGGCAAGATCACGCGCGTTGAGGCTGAAATGGGCCTCTCGTATCCCACCATTCGGAACCGCTTGCATGATGTCATCCGGGCGATGGGCTACCAACCGGGCGAGGGTGATGCCTCCGGTTTAACTGATCAGGAGCGCCGGGCTATCCTCGAATCGCTCGAAAGAGGCGAAATCAGTTACGAGGAGGCCATGCGCCAGCTTGAAGAAGGAGAATCTTAACATGGCAAAGAAAACCCTTGAAACCAGTGAGTCCCCTCAGATCGTGGTTGAAAATGTAGGCAGCGATCTCCAAGTGAAGGGCTGGGACCGGCTTGAGGTTCTGGTGAAATCTAGTTCAGATAACGATATCGTTTTGGAGGCGCGCGAAGATATCATCTTCGTTTCGTGTCCCCGCGATTGTGTTTTGTATGTGCCGCAAAAAGCCAGCATCGAGGTGAAACAAGTGGGTAGCAATGCCCGTTTCCGCTCGATTGACGGTTCCGTTGTAGTTGGCACGGTGGGCACCGATCTTTCCGTGCGCGATGTAGGCAGTGCCGAGGCCGCGACCGTGGGCACCGATCTCTCCGTGCGCCGGGTGCGCGAGCATTTATCCGTCAAAACCGTAGGCTCCAGCGCCCTGGTGCAAGATGTCGGCCAGGCTGATATCGAATCGATTGGCAGCCAATTAATCGCCAAACGCGTGCGCGGCGATTTGAAGGTTATCCAGATTGGCTCCAATGTGGTGGCGCGCGATGTAGACGGGCAAGCCCTGCTGAATACGGTGGGCGGAAACCTGCATTTGCGTGATGTCAGCGGCGGGATTGCCACCGAAGTAGGCGGCAACGCCACCGTAGATTTTGCACCCGTATCCTGGCAAGCCTATTCAATTAAAGCCGCCGGCTCGATCCGCTGCAACATCCCCGCGGATGTGAACGCCCATTTTGAGATCGAGTGCGGTTCGCAGCGCATTCGCATCAAAAGCGATGCGGAAACTGAAACCATCAAAGAGAATACTTATACCTACACGGTTGGCGATGGCGGGGCGGCGGTGAAGCTCGTGGCCGGTGGCAATGTTGAAATCGTCGGCCAGGGCGGCAGCCTGGATGACCTTGATGATTTCGAGATCGATTTTGGCGCTGAAATTGGCTCGCTCGCCGATGAAATTACCGAGCAAACCACCCGCCAAATCGAAGTCCAAATGGAAATGCTCGAAGAACAGTTGAATACGCAGTTGGCCGGGCTTTCCATGTCTTTAGGGGCCACCGGGTTATCGGAAGAGCGCATGCGCGAGTTGGAAAAGCGCCTAGAAGATGCCAAAATTCGTGCAGCCCAACGAGCAGGCGAAGCCTCACAGCGTACCCAAGAACGCCTGGAGCGCAAAATTGCCGCGGCACAACGCAAAGTGGAACGCAAGGCGCGGGCCTCCGCCGTGCGTGAGGCGCGCAGGCATAACCAGCACACCGATTACGATCGCCCCGCGGTGGTTGTAACCCCGCCCTCCGCGCCCAGCGCACCCAAAGACCCCGTCAGCGAGGAAGAACGCATGATGATTTTGCAAATGCTGCAAGACCGCAAAATCAGCGTAGATCAAGCCGAACAACTCTTATCCGCATTGGAAGGAAGATAACCGCACATGTCGACTGAATCTGAACGCACCAAAATTTTGGAAATGATCGAATCTGGCGTGATCAGTGCCGAAGATGGCATTAAACTACTGGATGTGCTGGACGACGATTTGGAAGTGAGTGCCCTCCCGGAGCTTGAATCCAGCCCTGAGGTCGCGGAACCCCTCACAAATTTCAGCGAAGAACTCCCTAATGATTTTGACGAATCCCCCGAGGAAGTGCTGGAACCCGATGAAGTCTATCATCCCGAACCGATGCCCACCTCCCCCGATCTGGGCGACATCAAAAAATGGAAACGCTGGTGGGTGATCCCCATGTGGATTGGGGTGGGCATCACCGTGATTGGTGGCGCGCTGATGTACGGGGCTTTTGCCAGGAGCGGTATCGGTTTTTGGTTTGCCTGCGCCTGGTTCCCCTTTATGTTGGGTGTGCTGGTGATGGCGCTGGCCTGGGCCAGCCGCACGGCTCCCTGGTTGCACGTGCGCGTGCAACAAAAGCCAGGCGAAACCCCGCAAAGGATCGCCATCAGCTTTCCGTTGCCGGTGGGATTGGCAGGCTGGGGTTTGCGCACCTTTGGTCATTACATTCCCAACATGGAAGGCGTTGATTTGGAGGGCGTGATGAAAGCGCTCAAGGAATCGGCCAAAGATGGCACACCCTTCTTTGTGGATGTGGATGACGAAGATGGCGAACATGTTCAGGTTTTCATTGGGTAGTTGATTGGAGTGTGATTATGACCACAGCTGAAGAGCGATTAAAGATTTTGAAAATGATCCAGGATGGCAGAATCACAGCCGAGGAGGGTGCCAAACTCTTGAAGGCCCTCACGGCCTCGGGCCAAAAGCCGCGACGGCCACCGGCCTCCCGGACGGCAGGCGCGGCCCGCTGGTTACGTGTGCGCGTGACTGATATGTCAACCGGCAAAGCCAAGGTGAATGTGAACCTTCCCCTAAAATTGGTGGATGCCGGCCTGAATATTGCCGCGCAATTTGCCCCGGAAGATATTGATGTGGCAGGCTTAATGGATGCCGTTAACGATGCGATCAGTGATAACCTGATTGGCAAAATTGTCGATGTGGTCGATGGCGAAGACGGCGAGCACATCGAAGTCTTTATTGAATAATTTTGGGAGGCTGAAATGTCTACAGAAACAATCGAACAAACCTTTGAAGTTGGCTCACCAGCGCAGTTGAAGGTTGGCAACGTGCGCGGTACGGTTGATATTCGTCTCGGTGATGAGGGTGTGATTGCGGTAACAGCCGTGAAGCATGGTAGCAGCAATGGCACCCAAATTATCATCGAGCAATTGGATGATGGCAAAGTTGTGGTTGAAGCCAAGCAAGAGAATTCGGTCATGAGTTGGTTTGGCATGAACAAACCCAACAAGGTCGATTTTACGATCCGGGTTCCGAAGTCTTGCGCGCTGAAACTCAATTGCGTGAGTTGTGATGCCGCGGTTGAAGGGCTGGAAGGCGAAATTGATGTTAATACCGTCAGCGGCGATTTGAAATTGAATAATTTGAGCGGCGCGTTTAATTTTAGCGCGGTCAGCGGTGAGATCCAGGCCCAGCGCATCTCCGGTTCGTTGGCGTTGAATACGGTTTCTGGGGATGTGCAGATTGCCGAATCGCAAATTTCCTCGCTAGAGGGGAAAACCGTCAGCGGTGATATGCACTTTCAAACCTCCCTGGCGGCTGGCCCTTATGTGTTCAAAACCGTTTCAGGGAATGTGACCCTGCTGCCGCCCGAAGACCAGGGCTGCGTGGTGAACATCAAAAGCGTCAGCGGTGAGATCAATACTTCACTGCCGGTCAGCCAACAATACGGACATGGCCCTAATAGAAGTCTCACAATTCTCACTGGAGGGCCAGAAATTTCGCTCAAGAGTGTTTCTGGTGATATTCACATCGGCGAAAAAGCGGAGGCGCTGCCCAAGGTAGAAGTTGAGACAGCCCGGCCTGTGAAACCGATAAAACCGGCTGAACCGGTGAAATCGCAAATGCAAATTCTCGAAGAGATCGAGAATGGCGAACTTTCGGTGGAAGATGCTCTCAAAATGATGAACCCGCGCTAACCTTAAACTGTAGGTCGGTTAGTTGTTCTCCGTGTCCGAAGCCAGGTGCGCTGAAATATCCCCTTCGTTTGGCTCGTTGATAATTTTGCAGGGGCGTAATTTTATATTACGCCCCTTTGTGTTTTATAATTCTAGCGAAAATCGCAACTGCTTAGCTTTCTGGCGCAGAGCACATTGAACTTAGTTGAAGTGTGCGCAAACAGGCCCCACCGCATCCTTCGACAGGCTCAGGATGCTACAAAGCAATTCTGGGTTGAGCAGTTACCGAAAACTTTGGATTTTTGGGATTCTCCCGTTTTGAGTGAAAGTTGGTGAAACCATTTTGGAGAAATCTATGAAGCAAAAACAACGCCCCACCGGCATGTTCGGATTTGGCATTGTGTGGCTTGGGCAAATCATCTCGGTTTTGGCCTCCTCCATGACCGGCTTTGGCATGACTCTATGGATGTATAAACAAACCGAGAGCGCCACGGCCATGGGTTTGATGCAAGTGGCTTTTATCACCCCCTTCTTGCTGCTTTCGCCGCTGGCGGGTGCCATGGTTGATCGCTACAACCGCAAATTGATGATGATGCTCAGTGATTTGGGCGCCGTGTTGTCAACGGCGGCCATCTTGGGCCTGTATGTCAGCGGGCATCTGGAATTTTGGCATCTTTATATCGCGGCCATTGTCAATGGTTTGGGCAATACCTTCCAGTGGCCGGCCTACTCCGCGGCCATTAGCACCATGGTGCCCAAAGAGCAGTTTGGCCGGGCCAATGGCCTGATGTCGCTGGTGGAGGCCGGGCCGGGCGTGCTGGCACCCATGCTGGCAGGCGCGCTCCTGGCTTTGAACCTCGATGGCGTATTGGATAGCTTCGCCCTGATCATGCTCATCGACCTGATCACCTTCTTCATCGCCATCGGTGCTTTACTGATTGTCTACATCCCCCAGCCGCCCAAAACCGAAGCCGGGGTTGAGAGTAAAGGCAGCATTTGGAAAGAATCCATCTATGGTTTCAAATACATCTTCAAGCGCCCCAGTTTGCTCGGTTTGCAGATGATTTTCTTCTTTGGCAACTTGTTTTCCGGGATTGGTTTCACGATCTTGGCCCCCATGATTCTGGCGCGTACCGCGCAGAACAGCCTGATCTTTGGGGCGGTGCAAACCGCCGGGGCCGTCGGCGGCATCGTTGGCGGAATCATTATGAGCGCCTGGGCCGGACTCAAACGCCGCACGTATGGCGTGTTGGGCGGCTGGATGTTGGCCGGTTTCTCGTTTGCTTTCTTGGGGATTGCCACTGGCCTGCCAGGGTGGATTCCCCTGATGGTTTTTATGGCGATGGTCAGCCCGTTGATTAATACCTCCAATCAGGCCATTTGGCAGGCCAAGGTGGCCCCCGATGTGCAGGGACGCGTCTTCTCGGCCCGCCGCCTGATTGCCTGGTTTACCCAGCCGATTGCTCCCATCATTGCCGGAACCCTGGCCGATTTTGTACTGGAACCCGCTATGACGAACAGCAGTTCGACCCTCTCTAGCGTGTTTGGGCCGATCTTTGGCACCGGGCCGGGAGCGGGCATGGGTTTGTTGATTTTCTTCGCCGGGATGGGCGCTTCCCTGGTGGGGTTTTCGGGCTTTTTTATCCGCCCCGTCCGTGATGCTGAAGATATCTTGCCCGATTTCGATACGCAGATTCTGAGCGGAGATCAGAAACAACAGAAATTACAGGAACTTTTAGAAACCCGTCAAAATCTGCTGAGTCAGCCCGCTTCGGATGAGCGCAATCAGGCCTTGAAAGAGCTATCCCATCAATTGCGCTCCTTGGGCCATAGTTCATAACCCAGGACCGGTATCAGCCTCCCTTAACGCGCCGCAGACCATTCGTCTCGCGGCGCGTTTTTGTCATCCTAACTTGCAGTATTGTTAGACAGTCATCTCAATAATTGACGCCCCTTAATGGGCGTGCTATGATCCTCTTTGGAGATTTACGGAGCCTCAACCGATCTATGTGAGGGTGTGAAAATTTATGCAGAAACCGATTATTTTGTTAGTTGAAGACCTTGATGATAACGCCACTCTGGTGCGCAAAGTGCTCACAGCCCAGGGTTATGAAGTGTTATGGGCCAATACCGGTGAAAAGGGCTTGGAAATGGCCACCGAAAATGTGCCGGGATTGATCTTGCTGGATTTGGGCTTGCCGGATATTGACGGACAAACCCTGGTGCGTTACTTCCGCAACATTCCTGAACTGAGCGCTGTTCCCATTATCGTGGTGACAGCCTGGCCCGAAGAAACTGCCCGGATGATGGTAACCGCCTACAAATGTAACGGATATGTCGGTAAACCGGTTGATATTCATCTTCTGGTCGATACGGTCAACAAATATTTTCAATCTGAATGAGCCAATCTTTCGATAATAATCCGGCCTTCGCGGGCGAAGTTTCCCTTGACTGCCCCCGGAGAGAAATTGAACTGTGCTTCATGTTGCCAAAATTAGTTCCAGCCAGCCACTTTACCATCCAGGAATTGACCGACGCCTATAACCAAACCCGCGTCGATTATCTGGTTCCGATGCCCCTCAATGCCGCCCGCCTGGCCGAATATATTCGCATCTACGATGTGGATATGGAGCGCTCAGTGGTGGCGATGTCTGGCGAGCAAATCTTAGGCATCAATATGATCGGTTCCCGTGCCCTGCGCTCGTGGATCACCCGTTTGGGCGTGTTGCCGGTCAAACGCCGGATGGGTTCCGGCGAAGCCATGACCCGTTATTTGCTGGAAATGTCCCAACAATTGGGACACCAGCGCGCCATGCTGGAAGTCATCAAAAATAACCTGCCCGCTCATACCCTCTTCAAAAAACTCAACTTCTCCGAAATCCGCGAACTCTTGATTTTGCGCCGCGCCCCCAATGGTGATTATCAAACCCCCCAATGCCAGATCGAGTGGCTAGAAGCCAGCACCGCCCTTGATTTGCTCGGCACTTACCCCGACTTTTTGCCCTGGACGAACCAGCCCGAAAGCTACATTCACGCCGGGGATGCCCAGGGATTGCGTTGCCAACTCCCCGAGGGGGATGCGGGCTGGATGATCTTCCGCAAACAGAAATTTTACCTGACCCATTTTGTGCTGCACACCGAGGCGGGTGATCCCGTTAAAGTGGGGCAGGCCTTGCTCTCCAATTTGCACAACCGCTACCCCATTTTGGATACCCACATCGAAAACATCACTGCCGATGACCCTCACCTGCCCGTCTTTCGCGATTTCGGCTACCTCGAAGCCTTCCGCCGCATCGAAATGTATCGGGATGCGGGGTAAATTCTTTTAGGAGAAAAACAGATGGCAAAAGATGGCTTTAGCTTG
>DOTA01000316.1 GCA_003513015.1 Chloroflexota bacterium | reverse complement strand
CAAACTGCCCGCTAGTGCCACGCTCGAAGACCGGGTGCAGGCCCAAAGTTTGGCGCTCAGTTTAGTGGCTTTCAGCCAGGGCGTGCCCTTCTTCCACGCCGGCAGCGAAATGCTGCGTTCCAAATCCATGGATCGCGACAGCTATGACTCCACCGACTGGTTCAACGCCCTGGATTGGACCTCCAACGATAACGGTTGGGGCCACGGTTTGCCGCTCGAAGATAAAAATGGCAGCGATTGGCCGCTGATTCAACCGTTGCTGGCGAACCCGGCCATCGCTCCCACCCAGGTCGAAATCCTGCAAATGCAGGCGCTCTTCGAGCAATGGGTCAGCATCCGCCAAAGTTCGCCGCTCTTCCGCCTGCAAACCGCTGAGCAAATCCGAAATCTGGTGCGTTTCCATAACACTGGGCCGGATCAAATCCCCGGATTGATCGTGATGTCGCTCAGCGATGATCCCGCCCACGAGATTGATCCCAATTATGGGGTGATCTTCGTGCTCTGGAACGCCGCGCCGGAGGAGGCCCAGTTCGCGCTGAAGGGCTATGAGATTGGCAATTTGGAATTGCACCCACTTTTGACGGATTCCCATAATTCGCAGGCGAGTTACGAGGCCGCGTCCCAAAGTTTTACCCTGCCCGGCAGATCGGTGGCGGTATTTGTGGGTGATTCTCCGCTCGTGGAGGCGGAAACCCAGGCGGCACCGGAACCCGCGGCTACCCCCACGCCAGAACCTACCGAGGAACCGGCACCCACCGAAATTCCCGCGACATCCACGCCCGGTCACTCTCCAACTGCGTTCGAATCCCTCCCGGAAGATTTGGCACAACCTCAAGAACAATCCAATCTTTGGGCTTATCTAATTGGAGGGGCGGCGGTAATTGCCGCAGGCATTGGCGCTTTTTGGTGGTGGAGGAAAAAGTAATCTATCGGGGTGGCTGTAACGTTGCAAGTGACAGCCACCCTTATTAGCGAAACAGCATTCACCACAGATGAACGGGGATCAATGGGATGAAATCTTACATCCCCGTTCATCTTTGTTTGTCCTTGGTAGTGTCGCAATGTAAGCGTTTACATTATCGAGGGTTCGGGAGTAAAATGGGGATATGTTCAAAAAAAGAAGCCTGAAATGACAAAATCTCTTCTACGATGGTGCGGTATTTTTATGTTGAGCGCGCTGCTGATCAGCGGCTGCTCATGGTTTGGAGGCAACGCTATGGATAGTCACCCTCTCGGAGCCGGGTTCCGATTCTCATCTTATGGGCCGCCGTATAACCCTGGGGCGGAGTACTGGGCCGATGTCGGCCTCCAAATGTCAGAAAAATTCGAGGGGGCTATTCCCCAAGGGATCTGGATTTTCGGGGTTCTCAGCGGGGAGGGCACGTATGTCAATTTCCCTACGGGCATTGATGATCCCTACGTGATGGATAGCGCCGTGGATATGAACGAAGCGGTTTTCGATTTGTTCGATGAACAGGGCGTGCAGGTCTGGCTGCAAGTGGAGCCGGGCATGGCCCCGGTGGAGCCGTTGATCCACGCCATGCTGAACCAGTACGCGCACCATCCTTGCGTGATCGGCGTGGGGGTAGATGTGGAGTGGTACCAATCGTACAAATCCCCGGAAGGCAAACCCGTGACCGATGAGGAAGCGCGTGCCTGGGTGGCGGCAGCGCGCAGCTACGGTGAGCAGTATCGCGTTTTTCTGAAACACTGGGAGCAGGACTGGATGCCATCCACTGAACGGGATGGGTTGGTTTTTATCGACGACAGCCAGATTTTGCCCTCGCTGGAGGCGATGGTGGCAGAGTTTCAGGCCTGGGGAGAGGACTTTGCTCCTGCTCCAGTAGGATTTCAGTATGGATACCTTTCAGATAAACCCTGGTGGCAGGAGTTAGCCGACCCTCCCGCGGAGATCGGTAACGCAATATTGTCAGTAGTACCCAACGCGGAAGGGCTGTATTGGGTAGATTTCACGGTTTTTGATGTTTTTCCGCCTACAAAATGAACCGAATTAACCATTCCAACCGCATTCCGTTGGCACCTGTTCTCTGTTACACTTACACGAATGATCGTGCAAAAAAGAACAAAAAATCTTGAGTTGTGAGTTACCCAACTTCGCAGGAGTACCTCAAAATATGGAACGTCCCACAATCCCGATGCCCAGCAAAACCATTTTGCTGGTAGATGACGATCAAGAAGCGCGTCAGAGCATCGCAAAAACATTGCAAATTGAAAACTATACAATCATCCAGGCAGGGGATGGCATCGAGGCTTTGGCCTTGATCGAACGCGCCAATCCTGATTTGATTGTTTCTGATTTAAATATGCCCAACCTGGATGGTATCGAATTTTACAAAGAAATTCGCCGGAACCTGAATTGGGTAACCATCCCCTTCATTTTTCTAACCGGGCCTAACTCGCTCGATAAAATTCGAATGGGACAAGAATTGGGGGTTGAGGATTTCTTGGTGAAACCGATCAATGACGATGATTTAATTCGCACGATTCACGGAAAATTACTCCGAGCCGCTGAACTGGAAGTTGCCCATATTGGCATGGCTTATCTGGAAACCGTGAAAGTGATCGCCAATGCTATCGAAGGCAGAGATCGTTATACGCGCGGTCATGTTGATCGGGTGACAACTTATGCTATCTGGCTGGCCGAGGAACTTCGCTGGCCTTCAGACCATCTCCGTATTCTTGAATTTGGCGCACGTTTACATGATATTGGCAAAATCACCGTGCCGGATCAGATTTTGAACAAGCCCGATCGGCTCACTGAGGAAGAATGGGGCATCATGAAACGGCATCCAACAGTGGGTGCCAAAATATTACGGGATATTAGCCACCTCCAACCAGCCATGCCCTACATTCTCTATCATCATGAACGTTGGGATGGCACCGGTTACCCCGAAGGTTTGTCAGGCCGCGAAATCCCCATCGAGGCACGTTTACTGGCAATCGCTGATGTTTATGATGCGCTGACGACCAACCGTCCCTACCATCCCGCTCAAAATTTCAAAGAAGTAGCTGAACTTCTCAAATCAGAATCAGGGAAACATTTTGACCCTGATCTTGTTCCCATCTTCCTAAATGTGCTTGAGAAAAAGCAACCTCACTTGCGCTAAATTCGAACAAGAATGACTGAATCAATCTACAATTTTTTGGTTTTAGATGAACGGATTGCGACTGGCGGGCAGCCCAGCGCGCCCGAAATCGCAAAAATTGCAGAAGCTGGTTATGAGGTAATCATCAATCTGG
>DOTA01000231.1 GCA_003513015.1 Chloroflexota bacterium | reverse complement strand
GCTGCCCTCGGGGTTCAGAATCCGCTCGGGGGTGGCGCGGCCCACCGGGGTTTCACTTACCATCGCGGCAGGGGCCTGATCGCACAGGCCGAGGCATTCTACTTTTTCGATGGAGGCGCCCGCGGGAAGATGGGCGCTCATTTCCCGGTGAAGTTGGTGGCCGCCGCGGGCGGAGCACACGGGGCTGGTACACACTCGAATAACGGGATCACCCCTCGGTTCCAGACTGAGCATCGTATAAAATTCGATCACCCCGGTAATCTCGGCCAGGGGAATCCGCAGGGCCGCGCCAATCTCCAAAGCGGAATCCTTTGAAATATATCCGAAGCATTTTTGGGCTTCGAGCAAGGCAGGCAGTAGCATGGTACGCCCGCGGGGAGCGATTTTCCCTAAATAGGCACTGAAATCTGTTTCGTGTTTAAGCATGGGCAACTCCGTTTGAAAGAACACGTCCTTATTATATATGATAAACCTTGTCCGTAATGCGTAATTTGAAATTGGAAATCGGGGCAGAGAAACCCAAAATAAGGTATGATTTACCATCATCGAAATCCCCTTTCAGGAGACCCCCATGCCCGAAATTATCATTCGAAAAGTTGAAGGCCAGGAAATGCTCGATCTGCTCTTTCGACTGGATAACTATGCTTTTAGCCCCACACCGCCTTTCCCCAACCGCGAAGAATGGGAAGGCCGCGTGCAAACCCGGATCGGCCCGCAATACTATGCCTTGTTCGAAGATGGCCAAGGCGTGGCGATTGCCGCCTGCCCCACCCTGACTCAAAATGCCCGCGGGGCGATCTTCAAAATGGCCGGGGTGGCCGATGTCAGCACCCACCCAGGAGCCCGTCGCAAGGGTTACATCCGCATGTTAATGCGCGCTTGCTTCCGTGAAATGCAGGCGCAAGGCTACGTGCTCTCCAGCCTGTACCCTTTCCGTGAATCTTTTTACGAGCGGCTGGGCTATGTGACCTTTGCACAATCGCAGCAAGCCATCTTTCAGGCCGCAGATTTGCGCCCGCTGCTCAAAAAAGACCTGGGCGGCGAAATGGAACTCGTGCTCATCGGGGAGGGCTATGCCACTTACCTCGGTTATGTGCGCCAGATGCAAACGGGCACCCACGGCATGGGTGTTTTTATAGACCCGCAAACAGAAAGCGCTCAAGCCAACCGCGCCTGGCTGCTCCTGGCTAAAAGCGGCGGCGAAACCATCGGCCTGATGAGTTACACCATCAAAGGCGATGAAATGATGAACTATACCTTCCAGGCCACGCGTTTCTACCACCGCACTGCCCAGGCCAAATATCTGCTACTGGAATGGATCGCCCGGCATGTCGATCAGGCCGGCAACGCCCGCCTGTGGCTGCCCGCCTACGAACAGCCCAACACCTGGCTGGCCGATCTTCGCCCCAAAATAGAACCGGTTTTCGTGGCCCCTATGGGGCGGGTTTTGGATGTTTCCGGGATCAACGGGATGGAAACCGGCCCTGGGAATTTCTGCGCCCAAATTGTGGACCCCGACTGCCCCTGGAACAACGGCACCTGGAAATTTGAAAGTGATTCCGGCAAATTAACCATTTCCCCTGCCCAAAGCGCCGACTGCACCCTGACCATCCAGGGCCTCTCCGCCTTAATTTACGGCGTCAACGATCCCGCCGATTTCGCTATCCGCGGCTGGGGCAACCCCACGCCCGAACTGGTAACAACACTGCGCGAGATCTTCCCCCCCAAGCTACCCTATCTGCATGAGTATTACTAAAAATTCATTGCCAAATCTCGGAGACCCGACGGTTTGAATCGGGTCAACCGGTAACCAGGTTGTGGGGAAATCGGTAAATACACGGTAACCAATAACCCGTCACCCAATATCTCATGATCCAAAGCACTCACGGTTATAATTAAATCAACTTCATTTGCCCCCAAAAAGGGGCGCTGCCAAAGGAGCAAGAACATGCAAATCGTAACGGATAGCGGAACAGACACCCATCTGACCCCCGCTGAACTGGATGAACTTAAAATCTCCGTCGTGCCATTAAATGTCACCCTGGATGGCAAAACCTACCGCGAGGGCCTCGATATCGAGCCGGGCGATTTCTACGATCTCTTAGATGCCAGCGGGAATATGCCTACCACCTCCCAACCTTCCGCGGGTGATTTTGCCGAAACCTACCGCCAGCTTGCCAAAACCGACCCTGAAATTCTCTCGATCCACATGACCTCCGGGTTGAGCGGCACGTTCAATTCCGCACTAGCCGGTGCGAAGATGGTGCCCGAGATCAAAATCACACACTTCGATACCAAAACCCTCTCCGCCGCGGCGGGCTGGCAAGTAAAAGCCGCGGCCCGAGCCATCAAAGCTGGCTGGGCTGTCGAAAAGGCTTTGGAACTCGCCAAACGCGTCGGCGATGCCAGCGAGAGCATGTACACCCTCAACGAACTCAAATACCTGATCCACGGCGGACGCATCAGCCACATGAAAGGCCTGATCGCCTCCATGCTGAACATCAAACCGCTGATCGGCGTCGAAAAAGTCAACGGCACCTACATCCAGTTGGGTCAATCGCGCACCTTCAAGCGTGCCCTGCAAGGGCTGGTCGATAAAGCCAAAAGCTTTTACCCGGCTGGTTCCGAACTGCACACCCAGGTTTTGTACTCCTTCAACCCCGAAGGCGGCCAAATGCTGCGCGATCTAGTCGATCAGGCCTTCAAATGCACCTGGCTGCCCATGGGTCCCATGTCGCTGGTGCTGGGCGCTCACACCGGCCGCAGTATGGTCGGGTTAGGTATTTGCCCCTCGGAGTTGATGGCTGAAATCCCCTAAATCTCAAATTGAAACACGCAGGACACAAAGGTCACGAAGGAAAAATTTAAAACCTTTGAGTTCTTTGTGCCCTTTGTGTTTAATCCAATAATGTCCAAATCCACTGTAGATGAAATTCGGGAGCGCTTCGACAACGACGTCGAGCGCTTCTCCAATTTAGAGATCGGCCAGACCACCACCCTCGACTCCCCCTTGATGCTGGAACTGGTTACCCAGGCCGCCGCGGCCTGCAATCCCGGGGCCAGCCACATCTTGGATGTGGGCTGCGGCGCGGGGAATTACACCCTCAAACTGTTGCAAGCTTTACCCGATGTGAATGTCACCCTGGTAGATTTGAGTGCCCCCATGCTGGAACGCGCCACTCAAAGAATTTCCGCGGTTTCAAAGGGCGCGATTCGCGCCCTTCAGGGTGACATCCGTGATTTAGCGTTCCCCGCGGCCCAATACGATGTCATCCTGGCGGCGGCCGTATTGCACCATCTGCGTAGCGAAGATGAATGGCAACTTGTTTTTGCCAAATTCGAGCGCATCCTCAAACCCGGCGGCTCCCTGTGGATTGTGGATTTGATCGAGCAATCCACCGAGGCCGTACAAGCCCTGATGTGGGCGCGTTATGGCGAGTATCTCACCGAGTTCAAAGATGCCGCCTTTTGTGAGCATGTCTTCGGCTACATTGCCAAAGAAGATACGCCCCGCCCGCTGATCTACCAGTTAAATTTATTGCGTGAAGTGGGCTTCGCTCAGATCGAAATCTTGCACAAAAACAACCTGTTCGCGGCGTTCGGGGGACTCAAAGGGATTATTTAGAGTTAGCAATTATCGGTAATGAGTAAAAGCTCACCAAGTTCAGCGAAGTGCGCGGTCTTCGACAAGCTCAGACTTCTATTGCCGATAATATCTGTTCGTAATCTCTTTAAAAATTACCGCGGAGAACACAAGATCACAGAGTTTTTTGGTTTTCTTAGCGCGTTCTGCGAACTCTGCGGCAAATAAATGGACAGATTTTCAAATATCAACAAAGGAACAGCCCATGAAATTCCTAAAAATTCTTGCCTTTCTCTCCGCCCTGCAAAGCTTGCTGCCCTTTCTCAAACCCCAAGATCGCTCGCTAAAAACGCTTCTCTGGCTGCCCAAATTGATCGCGGGAGCTTTTGCCCTGCCCGCTGCGCTGATCGGCGCGCTGGCCGCCCTGATTGGTCTGATCCGCAAAGATTGGAAGTTGGCAGGCCTCGGCCTGGTTAGCGCGGGGCTGGCGGGCAAATTCATCAACGAAGTGCCCGCATCGCAAACGGCATTTGATGAAACTTTTGGCGTAAACTGGGAAGGGAAAATCCCCGAATGGTTAGCTCCTCGCCTGATGCCGGAGCGTCTCGTGATCCCCTTGCCACCCGCGACAGATTTCCGGCTTCAGCAAAACAGGGTCTTCGGGCAGCATCCCCAAAGCGGGGTCGACTTGTTGGCCGATCTCTGGCAACCCGCCCAGGGAATGCCGCACAGCGGCCTGGGCATTGTCTATTTGCACGGCAGCGGCTGGCGCGTGGGCGATAAAGATATGGGCACTCGCAACTTTTTCCAACGTCTGGCCTCGCAAGGGCATGTAATTTTGGATATTGCCTACACCCTCTGGCCGGAGGCCGACATTCCCACCATGCTGATCGAGACCAATCAGGCCGTGCGCTGGCTTAAAATTCACGCCGCCGAATTGGGCTTTGATCCGCACAAAGTGGTGCTGATGGGCGGCTCAGCGGGCGCGCATTTGGCGCTCAACGCGGCCTATACGGCGGGCAACCCGGCCTTTCAGCCCGCGGGGGATACCGGCGATACCTCCGTTTGCGGCGTGGTGGCTTTTTACCCGCCGG
>DOTA01000159.1 GCA_003513015.1 Chloroflexota bacterium | reverse complement strand
GCATTGGAGTTGATCGCCGCTATCAAAGGCAAGCAAGGCGTCAACGGCATTCACCTGATGGCCGTCGGTTGGGAAGAAATTGTCCCTCGTTTGATCACTGAGGCTGGGCTGCTGCCTCCTGATTTTGTCGCTCCTGACGAAACGGAGAAACCCACCAAAGTGAAAGTCATCGCCTGATCTTCAGACCTGTGATTGCAAGGGTATAATTCAAGGGACTGTGCATATGGCAGTCCCTTGAGAATTTAAACCCCCCTTGATCCCCCCATTTTCGCGATCAAATGTAGCTAAATCGAGAATAAAATTCGACACTGGAGGATGGACGCAGGCCAGGGAGGTGAACTACGATGAAAAGATTTCGAGGAGTACTATGGCTGAAAAAGACTGGTTGCTCGGAGAAACTCCCAATCCCTTAGGGGAGCGAGTGGATGAGATTCGCGCAAAATTGCGGGAACAAGACCCCGAAAAATTAGCCGCTCGAACCGGAGCGCTCTTCACACCGAAAGGAAGCTCAGGTGGGGAATTTCGGTTGGCTTACTGGTCCCGTGAGGTGATTCTCAGCTTTCCGGAGTTTACCGGCACCTACGCAGAGAGCGGTGAAGCCCTCAGTACCTTCGATCTGACCATGCTGGCCTACTACTTCGAGGTTTGCGATGGAACACGCATGAGCAACGAGTGGATCGCCTTCAACCAGATTCCCGGTGGCTTGTTTTATGCGCAGGCTTTCCAGGGCTACTCCGGGGATGAGTTGGCTAAAGTTTTCGGGAATGACGCTGAAGCCTTCATGAATGCCAACGAGCAACTGGGCGGGCGGCGCGAGTTCTTTGGCAACGTATCCTACTCTTATCAAGTATTGCCGCGCGTGCCCATTATGGTGGTCTGCTGGCTGGGCGATGAAGAATTTCCATCCTCGTATCGGATGCTCTTCGACTCCAACGCTCATCGCCATTTGGTCACAGATGCGTATGCGATTTTGGGCAGCCATCTGGTGCGGCGGTTGATTAAGGCGAAAAATTAATGTAAGGAGCAACAGTTGCATCCTTACGGAGGATTTATTATGAAACTAGCAATTAGCGGTAAAGGTGGCGTTGGCAAGACCACGCTCTCAGCGTTGTTGGCTCAGGCCTACGCCGATGTCGGGCGCGAGGTATTGGCGGTAGATGCCGACCCATCCCCTTGTTTGGCAGGCGCTTTGGGTTTCCCCGATGAGTTGCGGGCGCAGCTCAAACCCATCGCCGAGATGGACGCGCTGATCGAGGAGCGCACGGGTGCCAAACCCGGCTCCATCGGCGGATTTTTTACCATCAACCCGCGCGTGGATGACATCCCCGAGCGCTTTAGCGTGCTGCACCGCGGGGTGCGCCTGCTGGAGAGCGGTTCGGTCGATTTGGGTGGCTCAGGCTGTATCTGCCCAGAGGGTGCCATGCTCAACACCCTCTTCACCCATTTGATCTTTCGTGATGATGATGTGCTCATCCTGGATATGTACGCGGGAGTGGAGCACCTGGGGCGCGCCACCGTCGATTTTGTGGATGCTATGCTGATCGTGGTTGAGCCCACGCGGCGCTCCCTGGGGACGGCGCGGCAGATCAAAAAGCTGGCGAATGATATTGGGTTGGATCGCCTGTGGCTGGTGGGGAACAAGATCAGAAATGAAGATGAATCAAATTTTGTGGCAGCGGAATCACCCGGAATTCCGGTTTTGGGCTTCCTGCCCGCGGATTTAGGTGTCCAAGAGGCTGATCGGCTAGGCATCCCGGTTTACGATCATGTCCCGGCGTTGAAAATCGCCGCGGCAAAAATGGCAGAGAAATTGGTAGAGCGTTAGGATGTAGGGGTTAGGTATCCTAACGCGCAACACCTAACGACTAACACACGGAGTGTATATGGCAACAACAATAGCATTGGCAGGCAAGGGCGGGGTGGGCAAAACCACCATCGCCGGGATGGTGATTAAATACCTGGTGCAAAAGCAGCCGGGGGCGATTTTAGCGATTGACGCCGACCCCAGCAGTAACTTAAACATGGTACTGGGCCTGGATTTGGATTGGACCGTGGGTGATATCCGGGAGGGAATGCTAGCTGAAGTTCAGAAATCGCTTTTGCAGGGTGGCGCAGCGATGGGCACGATGCCGGGCGGGGCCAGTAAACTAGAGTATCTGGATTACGAAGTGCGTACCTCGATTGAAGAGGGCGATCATTTTGACTTAATCGCCATGGGCCGCCCGGAAGGAGCCGGATGCTATTGTGCGGTCAATCACAATTTGCGGGAGGTAGTTGATTCGATCAGCCGCAGCTACCGCTGGGTGGTGATCGACAACGAGGCCGGGATGGAGCATCTCAGCCGCCGCACCACGCGCGATGTAGCCCACATGCTGATGGTCAGCGACCCCACCCAACGTGGGATTGTAGCCACCGAGCGCATTGCCAAGATGATCCCCGATTTGGATATCAATGTGGAACAAACGCACCTCATACTGAACCGCGTGATGGGCGAAATCCCCGCGCCACTGATGGAGAAAATCGACTCAATGGGTGTAAATTTTTTGGGTGCGGTGCCTGCCAACAACGATTTAATGGAGTTTGAGTTCAGCGGCCGCCCGTTGGTGGAATTAGGCGATGAGTCGCCAGTGTATCAGGCGGTGGCGGCGATGATGGAGCAAATTTTAGGTTGATCACACTTCACAATCAACGGTTAGTCGTTCAAATTCAGGAGCCGGGCAGCAATTACCGGCGCTCTCGCTTTGATTGGAGCGGGATTTGCCAGCAAATCACCTTGGATGGCTGCCACACTTATCTCTCACAAGAGGCCAGCGAATCGAATCGCGGCACAGAGGGAATTGGCCTGAGCGATGAATTTGGCATCACCACACCCATTGGATACGCTGAGATTGGCCCTGGTGAGTGGTTCCCTAAAATTGGGGTAGGTTTCTTGCAGAAAACGAGTCGCGAGCCTTACGATTTTTTCTCCGATTACCCAATCCAGCCTGCCCAAATTGGGGTTGAACAGAACCGAAATGACGCGGTCACTTTCCGGCAGGTCGCTAAAAATGAGGGTGGTTGGGGCTGGGATTTGGAAAAGACCTATTCCTTAAGCGAAACCCGCCTGAAAATTGGCTATGCCCTCGAAAATCTGGGCGAGAAAACCATCTGCACTGAGGCTTACAACCATAATTTTCTTCAATTTGATCGACATACCATCGGCCCAGATTACACTTTGCAGGTTTCTTTTTCATTGCAACTCGCCATCATGGATGGGCCGCTCACGGCTAAAAACAGCCTTTTGCGGCTGACGGAGACGCCAAAGCCTCACATTTACGCCCAGCAGCCTGATTGTGCGAGCCTACAAAATGTGCAGTGGAGTTTGATCCACCAACCCTCCGGGCACGGGGTACGCCTCCAAGAGCAATTCGCTTTATACAAATTTGCCCTGTGGGGCATGTACCATGTGATCAGCCCTGAATTTTTTGTATGGATTGACCTCGAACCGGGGGCCAAACAAAACTGGGAACGGGTCTACGAGTTTTTCTAAAACACCCCAAACGATGGTAGCAATTCGCCCCGGCACGCTGGATGATCTGCCCTTTTTGCGGGAAATGCTCTTTGAAGCGGCCTATTGGCGGCCCGGTCAGGCACGCCCCGATTTGGAAGTTGGGCTGGAGCGGCCGGATTTGGTGTATCTGCTGGCGGATTGGGGGCGCGATGACGATGCCGCGGTGATCGCTGTCACGGAAGCAGGTGAAGCGGTGGGCGCAGCCTGGTTTCGGTTTTGGGGGCCGGAGCAGCACTCTTATGGTTACGTCTCACCCCAAATTCCGGAATTGGGCATTGCAGTGCGGGCGGATTTTCGCGGCCAGGGGATCGGTCATCAACTGATCAGGAGCATCCTGAATCTGGCCGCCTCCCACGGCATTGAACAGGTTAGCCTGAGCGTTGAGATTGAGAATCTAGCCCTGAATTTGTATCAACAGCATGGTTTTGAACCGGTTCAGAAAAACCCCAAAGATTGGGTAATGGTTGCCAGCCTTGAAAATTCCCCTGGCTCAAATTGAACCTTCCTTCACAAATAAGCGTAAGTTAAGCAGAAGTTGAGAGTTTTCCCAGGCAAAAGTTTCTATTTTTTATTTGCACCACCCCAAACGCACTTGACGTCCGGTTCCTCCACCGGACGTCAAGTGTTTAAAACAAAATCTTGTTTCGCAGTGTTCCATCTGCCGCGCTAATTTTTACTCCTTCGAACGGAAAAACCCTCGCAGTAAAACCGAAGCGCCGATGGCGATCAAAATCAAGGGCCAGATCAGATCCCAACTGCCAAAGGCCACGCCCAGGCACACGATCAAAAATATCACGGTGCCCATCAAGGGGCGGCGATAATCAGGCACCAGCAAACGCACAACCACCTCGATCAGCAAAATGAAGGCGATCCCCAGAAAAATTAGCGACCAGCTATCGCCCACGAAAGGCACTACAAAGGGCAACTCGCCAAATTTTAGCCGCAGCCCCAGTTGTTCCAGATACCCCAGGTTTTGGGCCAGCAACACGATTCCCACCCAGATCAAAATTACTGCCCAAACAATCGCCCCCAGCGGATCGCGCCGATATTTTTCATCGTAATTCTTTTCCTCGGTCGATTTCTCATCGTGTTTTTCCATTTCTTTTTCGTCAAATTTTTCCTGTTTCTCATCCATAACGGAAGCCTCCTAAATGTCATGTAGATGGAATGCAAACTTGTATTGATTGTAGCATAAGTAAAAAAGGATTTTACGATTTTTCAGGAGGTTGGAATGCCCGGGTTTTGGAAATCTGCAATGCCCGAGGTGAATTCCCCGCCCACAAATGTTTCCAGTAAATATAGCAGATCGGCTAACGCGGCCCGGATGTGCTCCTGACCCTGAGGGTGTTGCGCCTCCACGGTAAAAATCGCATTCATCGTATCTTCGCGCGCGGCCGATTCGTCGCTCTGACGCCAGCACCAGCGGCGCGCCACCACCAGCCCGGCGTCATCTGCAAAGATCACTTCACCGGCTTCGGGGTTTTCGTATTCGGTCGCGAAGAGCGGTTTGAAACGTTCGCGGCCCGTGGCAAATTGCACCGTGATGGGGCCATTTAAATACCGGGCATCAAATGCGGCCACCGGCAATTGATAGCGGATACTGACCAGATTACAAAGATCTACCACGGCGTTGATGCTGGGGATATCACCCTTTTTGGTCAAGCGGCGCAGCAAGGCTTCCACCGCGCTGCGATATTGCGTAGGGTTGACTCCAAAAGCACGGAAGGCCGAGCGCCAGGCCGCCAGCGGTTCTAATTCGCTCAGCGGCGTATCACCGAGGCGTTTAATCACGGCTTGTTGCTCCGCGAAGTAGATTTCTTGGAGCGCCGCGGGGGTGGCCGTATTTTTAATCCCCCGGGCCAGCGCTACCCCGCCGACAATCTGGGGGTAGCGCTGGAGAATTTCGGGATGGTACTGAAAGGCAAACATGATATTTGAAATGGCTAAGCACCCATGCTCATGGGTAAAAAGGAACTGTTATCGGGCGAAAATTCCACGGATGTCAAGTTGAGGCGATAAGGCCCGGCTGCCACAATCAGGCTGATATCGGCAATGGCATCCACCAGCTTTTGGGCATCTGAGCCAAAGGCCCGGCGCAGGTTGGCACCCGGCACGACCACCAGATCGCCGGGATGCAATTGGGCTGCAATAGCATCTAGACCGGGATCAATCTGAATCCATTCAATACCATCGGGCAGTTTGAGATCGCCGGGCAGTTTGCTTTCCGGAGAAATAGTTACCAGGGGTAAGCTCTGCATATTTTTCAAGCGCACAGCAATATCCACGGCCACACTGACATCCACGAAATAACCGGAATTATTGAGGTTGACCCCAGGAGCTAAAACGATCCGCTCCGTAGCGTGTTCTGAAAAATTTGCTGCCGCAGAGGGAACCGGCGAGCGTGATCCGATCTGATCGATCAGGCTGCCAAAGAGCAGTTCCCCGGCATCCATGTGATGATCCCAGCCGATCAGGATCAAACTGCCCTCGCGTTGATTGAGTTCGCGGATGATGCCTTGGTGCAAGGAATCGTCGATGCGCAGCACACCTTCGGCATCGGTGGCGGCCGCCGCGGCAAATTGCTCAGCTTTTTCGAGCAATTTTTCGGCTTTGGGGCGGACTTTTTCAATCAGATGTTCGGGCACGACGGCCACGGGGGTGACGATACCAGCATCGGCCAAAGCCAGACTACCGGCGGTGGCGATAAGCTGTTGCAGAGATGCGCTTTCTTCTACGGGCACGATTACCGAGCGGCCGATAGGTTTCAGGGTGAGGGTTTCGGGTTCGATGCGTTTGCTGAAGACTTTGACACCCACCGAGGTGAGAATCAGTGAAACCAGCACCACCAGCAGCACGGCGTTGACAATTTGCTCGCCAAATAAACCCAGCTTCAGCCCGACCATGGTGCTGGCTAGGGTGGCGGCGGCCTGGGCGATGGTCAGTGAAAACATCAAACCAATCTCGCCACTACTGAACTTGTAGCGCCGCCCAGCCGACCAGGCCGCCAGGTATTTCCCGGCTGCCAGGGCCAACAAGAAAACTGCTGCAATCGCCATCGTTTTGGGTAGAAACAGCACGCGTGGGTTGATCAACATCCCGACTGAAATTAAAAAGGCGGGTACAAATAACGAGGCGCTGAAAAATTCGACGCGCTCCATCAATTGCCCGTTATTGGGGATCAGGCGGTTCAGTCCCAAACCGGCGAAGAAGGCTCCCACCAACCCTTCGATGCCCACCAAAGCGGATAAAAATCCCGCAGAAGATAAAGCGCCAATGATAAAAACGAAACGCAGCAGGCGGTCTTGCCCCAGACCGGCGAAGAACCAGCGCCCAATTTTGGGCAGCAAGAAAAGACAATAGCCTACCAAAACCCCCAGGCCGAGCACCAGTTTGATTACAATCAGCATGGGGCTGACATCGCTGCCACTTTCAGCGCCACCTGCGATGGCCGAAACTACAGCCAGCACAATCAGCGCTAGGGTATCGGTGATAACGGTGGCACCCACGGTGACAGCCACAGCTTTATTGCTGGCTAGCCCGGCCTGACGCACATCCCCGTAAGCCACCAGAGTGTGCGAAGCCCAAACGGAGCCCATCAAAATAGCGCCTATCAGGCTCAAACCTAATGCCAGGGAAGCGCCTATACTGAAAAGGAAGGGGAGCGCGAAAGTGATTAGCCCGAAGGCGATGGCAACAGAACGATAACGCTGGAAGAGATTCAAATCCAGTTCAACGCCGGCCATGAACATCAAAAATAGCAGGCCGATACCCCCGAGGGCATCCAGCGAGCCTTCGGTCAGTGCGCCAACACCAAAAGGCCCTAAAACCAGGCCGCCCAGCACCAATCCGATCATACCGGGGAGTTTGAAGCGTTCGGCGATCAATGGCCCGAGGATGATAATCATGGCGAGAATGATCAGTTGCCATTCGGCCCGATTGACGGCTTCGTGTAACAGTTCTTCGATCATATAGCTGCCTCCCGATTGAATGCTCAGAAATATTGATTATGTTGCGATTTTAAGGGGACTTGTATCATACACCCGGGTTGCATTTTCTTACCACCAGCAAGGATTGAAAAACGGATATGATTGTAGATCTGATTCTAGCAGGTTTTTAATTCCTGTGGTCGAAGTTTTATTTGTAACTCTTACCCGCCGTTTTTGCTTTGAGATGAGATTTATTTGATTTGCCGTTTTCTGAAAGATCGTAACCAGAATCAAAAACGCCCGTGAAATGCTCACGGGCGTTTTTGATTCTGGTT
>DOTA01000004.1 GCA_003513015.1 Chloroflexota bacterium | reverse complement strand
TCAATAAAAATGTGTGATCAATTTTAGTAAAATAGTATACCCACGGTTGAAAATTGCGTTCCCTGCCTGCTAAAAAAACACAATTTTTAACCGAATATTGTATATTTGCCAACAATGAGATGCCAATGTAGTAAACTTCTTCTGAAATACAGGTAGATCACCCCAGCAATTTTTTTAGCTTCAAATCAACAGGAGACCCAGTAATGACAACTGCAACCCCCACAGAAAGCACTGCTCCCCCCGAAGAAAAGCTGAGCTTCTGGCGCAAGATCGGCTACGGCGTCGGCGATATTTATGGCGGTGGTACGGCCGTCATCCTTAGTTTTTACTATCTGGTGTTCCTCACCGATGTGATCCGGCTGAACCCCGCTCTGGCAGGCACGGTGATCCTGATCAGCAAGCTCTACGATTCAGTCACTGATCCTTTCGAGGGAGTGCTCTCCGATCGCACCCGCACCAAACTGGGGCGGCGGCGACCCTACCTGCTAGCCGGAATCCCCCTGGTTTTTCTGTCGTTTTTTGCCCTTTTTTACCCGGTTGATTTCGAGCAAGAATCATCTCGCTTTGTGTTTGTCATCTGCACCTATCTGTTTTTCTCCACCATTGTCAGCATCGTGATGCTCAACTACAACGCCCTGCAATCCGAACTCAGCCTGGATTACGATGAACGCACCTCGCTCAGTTCGGCGCGTATCTTTTTTTCGGCGCTGGCCTCCATCGTTTGCGCGCTGGTGCCGATGGAAATTGTCAAAGCGTCCTCGGATGTGCATCAGGGCTACATCGTGATGGGCTTGGTTTTCGGCGCTTTCTTTGCCATCCCCTACATTTTTACGTTTCTCTCAGCCCGCGAGCGCAAGGAATTCCAGAAACCGCCTGAAAAATTAAACCTGCGCGACAACCTGATTGAACCCTTTCGCGTGCGCTCTTTTGTGATCGTGTTGCTGATGTTTGTGTTTGCCTCCATTGCCACCGATACAGTTTCCAGCGTGGTGGTTTATTTTATGAAATATCATATGGGGCGCGGCGATGAAGCCAATTATGTGGCAGGGACGATGCTGGTTTTTCAGGTGATTGCCCTGGGATTTTTCGCCGCTTACAGCCGCCGCACAAGCAAGCGGCGTGCTTTCATCCTGGGTTTGGCAATCTGGATGGTCACAATGCTGTTTAGTCTGTTCCTTGGCCCAGAAAGCCCCTTCATTTTTGTGTATATCTTCGCGGCTTGCGTGGGCATTGGCCTGGGCGGCTACTACGTTTCGATTTACGCCATTTTTCCGGATTTGCCCGATGTGGATGAATTGCGCACAGGTGAGCGTCGCGAGGGCATCTTTGGAGCGCTGATCACCCTGACCCGCAAGTTCAGCGGGGCGATCGGGATTTTCATCGTTTCCAATGTGATCGGCTGGGCCGGATACGCCCGCCCCGTGGAGCAGGTGGTGGATGGCGTTACCAAGTTAATCGACCAGCCTCAATCCGATCAATTTGTGCTGGTATTGCGCGTGATCTTTGTGGTGGTTCCGTTGGTATTGCTCTCGCTAGCAATTTTCACGGCCACGCGCCTGCCATTGAATCACCAAACCCACGCCGAATTGAATCGGGTGTTAGCCGTTCGACGCAGCGGAGTGGAACTCACCCCTGAACTACAAAACGAAGCGGACGAACTAACCCGCCGTCTCATTGGCTGATGCTAAAAATATTTTGACGAGGTAGAAAAAATGTACGGAACAACCGGAAAAGTATTACGCGTTGACCTGACCACTGCAACCTGGGAAGTGGAAACTCTCTCGGAAGATTTTTATCGCTTGTACCCCGGCGGGAAAGCCCTGGCCGGATACATTTTGCTGAACGAGATGCCCGCCCACATCGATCCACTTGCGCCGGAGAATGTGCTGGTGATCGCCAACGGCCTACTGACCGGCGCACCGGTCTCGACTGCCACGCGCTACACCGTTTCGGCGCGCTCCCCGCTGACGATGGGCTACGGCGAATCCGAAGCGGGTGGCTTTTGGGGGCCGGAACTCAAAATGGCCGGATTCGAAGCGATTGTGGTCAAAGGTCGAGCGTCCAAACCCGTTTATTTGTGGATCAAAGACGGGGGGGTGGAACTCAGGGAGGCCTCCCACCTTTGGGGTCAGCAAACCGCCCCGGTTCAAGCCGCCATCCGCGCTGAATTAGGCGATGAGAAAATCCGGGTTTTGCAGATTGGCCCTGCGGGCGAGAATCTCGTCCGCTTTGCCGGAATCAGCAATGATCTGCGGCATTTCAACGGGCGCAATGGCCTGGGAGCGGTCATGGGATCCAAAAATCTGCGAGCCATCGCGGTGCGCGGCAGCACGCGCTACCAAAACCTGGCACGCGACCCCCAAGCCCTGATGGCCCTGGGGCGCAGCCTTTCCAAACGCGTCAAAGATAATCCCCTGAGTTGGGGTTTGCAAAATACCGGCACGCCCGGGCTGGTGGATCCGCTGAACGCCAGCGGGATGCTGCCCACGCGCAACTTTATGCAGGGCGTTTTCGAGCAGGTGGATGAGATCAAGTGGGAGGTTTACGAGCGCGAACTGCTGACCGCCCGGCGCAGTTGCTATGCCTGCGCGGTGCGCTGCAAGCGCGAAGTGCAAGTCGATGGCGCGCCTTCGGCATACGGCGGCCCGGAGTACGAGTCGATTGGTTCGCTGGGGCCGAACTGCGATGTGAGCGATTTGGCAGCGATTGCCAAGGCCAACGAGCTATGCAATGCCTACATGCTCGACACGATTTCAACCGGCATGACGATTTCGTTTGCGATGGAATGCTTCGAACACGGCCTGCTAACCTTAGAAGATACCGGCGGCCTGGATTTGCGCTTTGGCAATGCCGAGGCTATGCTGACCCTGATCGAGCAGATTGCACGGCGCGAGGGATTGGGTGATCTGCTGGCTGAGGGGTCGCGCCGCGCCGCGGAGAAAATTGGCGGGGAAGCCCCTTATTTCGCCATTCACGTCAAAGGGCAAGAACTGCCTATGCACGAGCCGCGCGGCAAAACCAATGTGGGCATTGGCTACGCCATCTCAGAGATCGGCGCTGATCATCTGGTGGCAGCGCACGACACCATGCTGAGCAACGCCGAGGCCCTAGCCTTCAAAAACGCCCGCCCTCTGGGGATCACCAATCCGCAGCCAGCCCGCAGCCTGAACGATGAAAAAATGCGCCAGTTTTATGTGTTGGAAAAAGTCACCAGCCTCGAAAAAGTGATCGGTTACTGCTTTTTTGGCCCGGCGCCGCGTTCGTATATTTTGATGGGCGAGGTTGTCGAATCGGTCAACGCGGTGACGGATTGGAACCTGACGCTCGCAGATTTGCTGGAAATAGGTGAACGCGCCACCAACCTGGCGCGGGTTTTCAACGCCCGGGAGGGCTTCACTCGTGAGGATGATACCCTGCCCGAAAGACTCTTCGGCCCCTTGGAGAACGGCCCCTTGGCGGGAGTCTCGTACCCGCGGGATGAATTCGCCGCCGCCCTGACGGTACTCTACGGCCTCAAGGGCTGGCATCCCGCAACGGGGATGCCCACCCCAGAGCGGTTGGCCGCGCTGGGCCTGGATTGGGCGGTGGAACTGCTGGAAGCGTAACTTGAACTTGACACGGGTTTCAGCACACTGAGCCGTCCAAGCGTGGCTTGGTAGTCGAAGTGTGTGCCCTTCGGCAAGCTCAGGGCGCTATTTTGATAACGTAGAATGGCCTATTCACCATGAAAATTTACCTCGGTGGGCATCTGAATTTCTACCATCCCCAAAAAGGAAACTGGTTGGCGGTGGAACTTGAATCCCCCGCGCGGTTGACCGAAATTTTGCAGGCCGCGGGTATTCCGCTGGGCGAGGTGCATCTGGTGGTTATCAACGGGGAGCAGGTGGATTTACAAGAGGCGATGATTTCCGCCGAGGCTGAAGTGAAATTGTACCCGGCGGTGGGTGGCGGTAAATGAGTGGCAAAATCTATGCGTGTTCTGCCGAAAATCCTGGCCTTAGGGTTGCTTATCTTTTTGATGGTTGGCTGTCAGCCCCAGAGTGAGAATGTTCCTGTTTTTCCAGGCGCGCATCCTACCACCGAGCCGGGAGTAACCTTCACGCCGCCACCAACCCTCACACCTAAAATCCAGCCAACTCAACTTTCTCCCAGCTCAACATTCACCCCGGAATTTTCTCCATCCCCTTCCCAATCTGACCTCCCCTCACTGGACGCGGAAATTGAGCGAATCATCGCCCAAAGCGGCGGAACCTGGCATATTGTCATCAAAGAAGTGGATGGTGAAACCCTTTATGCTCGCGATTCGGAGAGCCGCATCAACATCGCTTCGCTGGTTAAAGTGCCGCTGGCCCTGCTTTTCTTTCAGGTCTTGGAGGCCAACGGCATCCCTGAAGAGCAACTGCGGGAGTATCTCTCCGCTACCGGCACCGGCGGTCGCACCTTCGAGCAACTCGTACGGGCGATGCTGGTGCAGTCCGAAGAAGATGCCACCCAAATTTTAGATGCCTACATCCGCCAATCGGCTCTAAACCTGCCCGCCCAAATGCGAGCATGGGGCCTCGAAATGCTTGATTTGGAGGCCCGGCGCTACACCGCCGCGAGGGTCGCGGATATATTCGAACGCCTTTATCTCGGGGATTTTGTCTC
>DOTA01000267.1 GCA_003513015.1 Chloroflexota bacterium | reverse complement strand
AAAGAAGATCGAACTCTATACCCGTCTGGGCTTCGACGAACTCCCGCTGTGCATGGCGAAAACCCACCTCAGCCTGAGCCATGACCCCAATCTCAAGGGCGTGCCCACCGGCTTCACTGTGCCGATCCGCGACATTCGCGCCTCCGTGGGTGCCGGGTTCCTCTATCCGCTGCTGGGAACCATGCGCACCATGCCTGGCTTGCCCACCCGTCCGGTTTACTACGATGTCGATCTGGATTTGGAAACTGGCCGCGTAGTTGGATTATTCTAGCATTAATGTCATTGCGAGGAGGCCGTAGGCCCACGTGGCAATTTGCTGATTTTGGGAAGATTGCTTCGGGCTGAGGCCTTCGCAATGATACGCTGTATCTGAAATTCAAAGAAGGTGGCTGTTACCGAAAGGTGACAGCCACCTTCTTGTTATTCTTTGCGGTTTTCGAGGAGTCATCTCGGTTTGGCACCAACCCAAATAGAATGCAAATATTCGGATATAATCTATCTAAATATTGCTGTGGGACGAAGTACCAGAGGAGAGTTCATTGAACGCATTTTTCGAAATTTCAGGCTTAAACATCTATATTCAGATTTTTGTAACGGCGCTTTCAATTATTGCGCATTTGCTGGCGACCCGAAATAAAGAACGCCGTGAAACAGTCTTGGAAATCATCACCATCTATACCATCGGGCTGGCAGGTTGGTTTTCTATTTCAAGTGGTCTTTTCGGTCACATCATCTATGCAGACGAAGTTGCTACAGGAATTGGTTGGCCCCTGAATAGTGGATTTCAAATGGAATTGGCTTTCGCCGCCATCGGCATAGGTCTGATTGGCGCGATCGGGTTCTGGAATAGATCGTTTTGGCTGCCATTTATCATTGCCAAATCCACTTTTATGTGGGGAGCCGGATTGACTCATATTCTTCACATGATCCAACATGATAACTTCTCACCCAGCAATACCGGCATTGTTCTCTACTGGGATTTTCTGTTACCGGTGATTTTGATTGTTTTATACATTCTTTATCANNATTCTAACCGTGAGTAAGGCGGGTTGCTGCGTGGATGTCTGGCTCAATCACCCCTTTATTGCTCCCGAGCGCCAGATCATCACCTCCGGGTGTGGCGGGGGGGTTACGTTCACCGATCCCGAGGCGGGATTCGAACCTCTCCATAGCGGCATCACCCTCGATCCCGAAGCGTTGCGCGTCGCCTTCCGAAAGTTGCAACCCCCCAACAGCCTGTACGCTCGCTCGAGGGGCGTCCACGCCGCGGGTCTACTCGATTCCCAAACGAATGAACTGATTGCTATTGTGGAAGATGTTGGGCGGCACAACACCATCGACAAACTCACCGGCTGCTGCCTGAAGCACGGCATTGAAACGCGGGATTGTGCCCTGCTGGTGACCGGGCGCATTTCCTCCGAAATGCTGCGCAAAGCCGCCGTGATGGGCTGCCCCATTGTGGCCTCGCGCACCTCGCCCACCTCGCTTTCGGTAGAGATGGCCCAGGTTTGGAATATTACATTGGTGGGTTATGTGCGCCAGGGATCGCTGCGGGTATATAGCGCCCCCGAGCGGATGGGGGTAATTATCGGCGATTGATTGTGCAATCCGCCGGGAATACGTCATACGCACTATGCAATTTGTGACATATGATATTTGACGCCCTGATTTTGCCTGCTTATACTTCTAAGAGACCATTATCTGGAGCGAGCACTATGAGCGATGAAACCATTGATCTGGCCCTACTTAACCCCATTCTCGAAGAATTCAAAACACAAAAGGGGGCCGTGATCCCAATATTACAGCGTGCCCAGGATGTTTACGGCTATCTTCCAAAAGAAGCGTTAACCTTTATTGCTAAGAAAACGGGGATTCCCATTAGCCAACTTTATGGGGTAGTTACATTTTATGCGCAATTCAACCTGGAGCGCCGCGGCCGCCACATCGTTCGTATCTGTGACGGTACGGCCTGTCATGTGCGCGGCGCACCCAAAATTGTTGAGGGGGTCTCAGAGGCTTTCGATCTCAAGCCCGGCAGCAGCGACGCGGATTACAAATACACCTTGGAAATTATTTATTGCCTGGGTTCTTGTGGTTTAGCCCCCATCGCGGTAGTGGATGATCAGGTTTATGGTCAGACTGATGCGGACAAATTGATCGAACAAATGCAACAGCTTCAATAACTTAGAGGAAATCTTATGCCTGTATTAAATAACCGAGATGAATTGGATCGCTTGCGAGTTGAAGCACAGGCGGTCTTAGAAGAACGAGCGGTTACAGCCCCAACAATTTTTATCGGTATGGGAACGTGCGGCATCGCCGCAGGGGCATCGAATGTTGAAAAATCTGTCCGTGTCGAATTGGCCGCCCGCAACCTGGAAGTTGAAGTGGTCAGCGTAGGTTGCATTGGGATGTGTGTCAAAGAACCATTGGTTGATATCCAACTTCCCGGCCAGCCGCGCGTAACTTATTCCAACGTTAAACCCGAAGAAGTGGGCCGCATCATTGACGAACATCTGATCAACGGTCAATTTATCAAACGTAAAGCCTTTGCCCAACTGACGAACGGCTCCGGTGCAGTTGTGGAAGGGCTGGCCACGTATGCCGAACACCCTTTCTACCGTAAACAAATCCGCATTGCCCTGCGCAACTGCGGCATGATTGATCCTGAGAGCATCACCGATTATTTCGCCTCTGATGGCTACCGCGGCCTGGCCCGCGTGCTCAGCGAGATGGAGTCGGAAGATGTGATCGAAGANNGCACGCGGCTACCCTAAATATGTGATCTGTAACGCAGATGAGGGTGATCCTGGCGCTTTTATGGATCGTTCCATTTTGGAGGGCGACCCGCACGCCGTGATCGAGGGGATGACCATCGCCGCCTACGCCATCGGTGCGCCCGAAGGTTATATCTACTGCCGCGCCGAATATCCCCTGGCAATCCAACGCCTCAAGAAAGCCATCGCCCAGGCGCATGAATATGGCCTGCTCGGTGAAAACATTTTGGGATCAGAGTTCTCCTTTGAATTGAAAGTCAAAGAGGGCGCGGGCGCCTTTGTTTGCGGCGAAGAAACGGCGTTGATTGCCTCAATCGAGGGCAAGCGCGGCGAACCTCGTCCCCGCCCGCCCTACCCCGCTGTCTCAGGGCTATGGGGCAAACCCTCTAACGTGAACAACGTCAAATCGTATGCCATCGCCCCTCAGATTATGCTCCACGGGGCTGACTGGTTNNCGGCGGGATGATCGTGGTCGATCAAGATACCTGCATGGTCGAGTTTGCCCGCTATTTCCTCACCTTCGCCTCCGCTGAATCCTGTGGTAAGTGCGTGCCCTGCCGCATTGGCGGCCAACGCCTGCTCGAGGTGCTCACCCGCATCACGCAGGGCGAAGGCACGCTGGAAGATTTGGACGAGATTAAATATATCTCTGAAAATATGCGCGAAGGCTCACTGTGTGCCCTGGGGCAACTCACCCCCGGCCCGGTGATGGCCTCTTTGCGGTTCTTCCGGGAAGAGTACGAGCAGCATATTACCGAGCATTTTTGTTCGGCCGGGATTTG
>DOTA01000537.1 GCA_003513015.1 Chloroflexota bacterium | reverse complement strand
TCGGCGATCCCCATTTTAGGATTTTTCTTCGCCCTGCAGAAGGAATTCATTGCCGGGCTGACCGGTGGTTCCCTCAAGGGATAACCTCTCCCTCTGAAAGTGAATACCGTTAAACCCCTTAAACCGCTATCGTTGTAGTCCGGTTGCGCTACGGCATCGCTTAATCTCGGCCTAGAGAGAAAAATATTGGAGAATGCTATGGATTTCCGACAAGAAAAAAACGTGTTAATTTGGGAACACAGCCAGGAAAGGATTCAAATCGAACCCTGGGGAAAAGATTCGCTCCGCGTCCGTGGAATGGTGAATGGCCGTACAAAAGCGGACGCGTTAAACGCGCTCCTGCCCCCTGAACCCTGCGCCTCAGAGATCGCCATCACCCCGGAGCAAGCCTCCATCCGGAATGGGCTGATCCGGGCGGAAATTTGCCCTCAAGGTACAATTCGCTTCATCCATAACGAGACCCACCAGGAACTGGTCGCGGAGGTCTGGCAAAAATTCCCCCAACCGGAGCGGCGCTTCAAATCTGTAGCGGGTGATTTATATCGGGTGCAAGCAAAATTCAAAGCCTATCCCGATGAACGTTTCTATGGTCTCGGCCAGCACAAACACGGCCAGCTCAATCAAAAAGGCTGCATCATCGACCTGCTGCAACTCAACAGCGAGGTTTGCATTCCTTTTGCGCTCTCGAACCGGGGATACGGCTTCCTGTGGAACAACCCCGCAGTGGGCCGCGTGGAATTGGGGCAAAACCACACCCGTTGGATCGCCGAAGCCACCGCAGAACTCGATTATTGGATCACCGTCGGCGATACGCCCGCGACGATTGTCGAAAACTATGTCGATGCCACCGGGCACGCGCCGTTGCTTCCCGAATGGGCGGCTGGTTTCTGGCAGTGCAAGTTGCGGTACGAAACGCAGGATGAGTTGTTGGCTGTGGCGCGCAGCTACAAAGCCCGCAGCCTGCCGCTCTCTGTGATTGTGATCGACTATTTCCATTGGACTTTGCAGGGGGAATGGCGCTTCAACCCCCAAGATTGGCCGGATCCCGCCGGGATGGTGCGGGAACTGGCCGAGATGGGCATCAAAGTCATGGTTTCGGTTTGGCCCACAGTGAACGGTGCCAGCGAAAATTACGCCTCAATGCGAGCGGGGGGTATGTTGATCGAAACCAACCGCGGCATTCCCGCCCACTGGATTTTGACGGATACCAATGCCCCGGGCTTGCCTGCGCCGGTCTACTTTTACGATGCCACCAACCCGGAGGCGCGCAACTTCTTTTGGGAGCAAATTCAAGCTGGGTATTACCAACACGGCATAAAAGTTTTTTGGCTGGATGCCTGCGAACCCGAAATGTACCCCACTGATCCCGAAAACCTGCGCTACCATCTGGGGAACGGCCTGGCCGTCACGAACATTTATCCCCGGATGCAGGCGCAGGCCTTCTACGAAGGGATGAAAGCCGCGGACGAAGAAGAGATCGTCACGCTGTGCCGCTCCGCCTGGGCGGGGAGCCAGCAATTTGGCGCGGCAGTCTGGTCAGGGGATATTCCTTCCACCTTCGAGGCGTTGCAAGCCCAGGTGCGGGCGGGGATGAACATTGGTTTGAGTGGCATCCCCTGGTGGACAACCGATATTGGCGGCTTCCACGGCGGCGACCCGGAATCGCCCTATTTTCGGGAATTGATCGTGCGCTGGTTCCAGTTTGGCGTGTTTTGCCCGTTGTTCCGCCTGCACGGCGTGCGCCAGCCGGCTGACCTGGATCGCTACTGGCTCAGCGGCGGCCCGAACGAGGTCTGGTCTTTTGGCGATGAAGCATACGAAATTATCTCGGGGTTGCTGCATTTGCGGGAATGCTTGCGCCCCTACATTATGGAGCAAATGAACGCGGCGCACGAAAAGGGCACGCCCCCCATGCGGCCTTTGTTCTACGATTTTCCGGAGGATGTCACCGCCTGGGAGATCGAAGATCAATTTATGTTGGGCCCCGATTTATTGGTGGCACCGATCCTCTTTGAGGTGGCCACCAGCCGCAGGGTCTACCTCCCCGCCGGAAATTCCTGGCGCAACCCCTGGACTCAGGAAACCATTCCGGGGGGTCAGTGGCTCGAAGCAGACGCACCGCTGCCTCAAATCCCCGTGTATCTGCGCAACGAGGCGAATTTACCGATCATCCCCTAAAGTTTGAATCGAAAGGTGGCCGTCATCTAGCAGGTGACGGTCACCTTTCCAGTTATATCGGGCGTAATTGCCCAAAAGACAGAGATTTATAACGAAAATCATATTCGAAACGCCACCGAAAAGCAGCTAGGATTTTTTTACCGAATACAATACGGACACATAAAGATACTTTGAAGCACTTACGAAAATATGGAAAATAAGCTGGGGCATCGGTAAAGAATCCCGCCCAACCAGCAAATAAAGAAAAATGGCTTATATGGCAAATATTCATCGAACACATTCGTGGCAACCGTAAGAGGCATGCTAAAAGAAAAGGAAACTACCATGACCAACTACACCCCCCAACCCGCACACAAATTCACCTTTGGCCTATGGACGGTGGGCAACACCGGGCGCGACCCCTTTGGCGGCCCCACTCGTCCGGCGCTCTCCCCTGCGGAGCTGGTGCGCCTGCTAGGGGAAGTGGGCGCGTACGGCGTCAACTTCCACGATAACGACCTGATCCCCATCGACGCCACCCCCGCCGAGGCCGCCGCCATCAAAAAGGATTTCCGCGCCGCCCTCAACGAAACCGGCCTCCAAGTTCCGATGGCCACCACCAACCTGTTCGGCGATCCCATTTTCAAGGATGGCGCGTTCACAAGCAACAACCCCCAAGTCCGCGCTTACGCCCTGCAAAAAACCATGCGGGCCATCGACCTCGGCGTGGAATTTGGCGCGGAAATCTACGTTTTTTGGGGCGGGCGCGAAGGTACCGAGACGGATGCCAGCAAAAACCCCGTGGAAGCCATCAAATGGAACCGCGAAGCCCTGAACTTCCTGTGCGAGTACGTGCTCGACCAGGGTTATGCCGCAGCCGATGGCAGCGGTCTCAAATTCGCCCTCGAAGCCAAGCCCAACGAACCACGCGCCGACATTTACAACCCCACCACCGGGCACATGCTGGCCTTCATCGAAACCCTCGATCACCCCGCAATGGTCGGGGTCAACCCCGAGGTGGCCCACGAG
>DOTA01000272.1 GCA_003513015.1 Chloroflexota bacterium | reverse complement strand
ATCAAATCCAGAAAGGAACTACCGCGCCCAATGTAGCGTTTTGCCACGCTGACCACCAACCGTAAATTGGCGCGGATGATGGCGTTATGGGCTTCGTAAGCTAAACGCCTTAGTTTGCTGATTTCAAGGCGTAATTCATCATCGGGGGGAAGGTAGCGCACAAAGGAGCTTTCCGGCGGCAGTTTGCTGTTCTTTTGGAGATAAGCCAGCACATATTCGGCAGTTTCATCCGGCAAAGCATAGAGTGAGATGAATACCAAAAAGGCTTTTTTGGCGATCTCGTTCCAAAACGGGTCTCTGCCCCACAAACCGTTATCGAGATAAGTTCGCAAATAAGAAGGTTCTTCGCTTTGCCAGGTTTGACGCAGCCGGCGCGCCTCGGCATAGGTCAGCAAAAAATCGGGACATTCATATTTCAAACGGATGATGTCTTCCCTGGCGCGCTTCCAGGCTGTGGCAAATTCTTCGTATAGGGCGCGGAAAACTTGATTTTGCGGAGACCCGCCGCGGCTGGCGGTGGGGTGCTGGCGGGTGATCACATCCAGGCGGCGGATGGCATCCATGCGCGCTGCCAGCCAAAATTCATGGTTGACATCCAATAATTCGATGCTGCCAATATCTTTGAGATATAACCGCACCGGATCATCGCCCAATTCAACCACGCCGCGGGCCGGAGCCAGAATATCCAGCGAAACCTCTGGGTCTACTTTATCAAGGTCATCATCGTCTGTGTCAAGCTCTTCATCTTCCCCATCTTTCAAAGCCTCAACGGCCTCGAAGAGTAAATCATCATCGTCAATGATGTCGTTATCATCGATATCTTCTGGATCAAGTTCATCCGATGGCAGCAGATCGTCGGATTTGGCACTCATGCGGTTGGCCTTCCCTTGGTTGCGAGCGAACGGTTGGTGTAGGTGTTTTGCGCTTTATGTAGCCGGCCTAATAATTCAGTGTACCGGCTCATTGTACTTTGGTATTCGCTGGCTATCAAGTCACCCTGGGTTTGCAGGTCTTCTTGGGCATAGCGCAAATATTCAAGTTGTTGGTTCAAAGCCTGCAAACGCGAGAGCACCAGGGTTCTGAGCACATCTTCCAAAACGCGCTCGCTCTCGGGATTAATCGCTTCGGTATTGGCTAAAACCTGATCCGCCGCGCCCATCATCTCTTCGGGCAGAGTATTCAACACAAAATTTAGCGGCTCGCTCTCGCCCTGTTGCAGCGATTGGCTGATCAGCCGAAAAATCTCCTGGTAATTGGTGTGCTGAAAATCTTGAGCGCTTAAAGGGTCCAGCCCGTGCTCTTTTAGCCCTCGGTCAATGTGATAGATCAACTCCGGATGGCGCAGCAAAACCCCGAGGATGTGGGTTTCGCGGCGATAATCGGAGGAGGGAGCGCTCCGCGTTTTTTCGGCTGGTTCGGCTCTTCGCGTTGATCCCGCTCTCGGGTAGCGTTGCACGCGGGGGCCGCGGCTGGTTGCTGACCCCAGGAGGGTGCGTTCATCCACTTTGAGCAGGCGGGCCAATTGCTGGCGATAAGTATCGCGCTCAATGGAGCTGGGCACATCCTCGATTAACGGGAGCACCTGCGAGGCGATTTCGGTTTTTACCTTGGGATCATCCAAATCGCGGTCGCGCGCCAGCGTTTCCATCACGTGCATCACAATCGGTTTGGCCTCGGCAATCAGGCGCTCCCATTCGGTGGGGTCGCGGTTGATCACGTTGTCGGGATCCATCCCGGGCGGCAAAGTGCTCACGCGGATGTCGGCCTGGAGACGGGCCTCATGGCGCAGCAGGCCGCGGGCATCCAGACGCACTTCATCTTCCCGGTCGAGGGTCTGGCGAGCCACTTCCAGCCCGCGCAGAGTCGCTTTCATCCCGGCGGCATCGGAATCCATCGCCAACACGATGCGACGGGTGTAGCGCTTGAGCATCCGCAGGTGACTTTCGGTGAGGGCCGTGCCCATGGTAGCAACCACATTGCTGAAGTTATGCTGGTGCGGGGCTAACACGCCCATATAACCCTCAACGATCACTACCTGATCTTGGGCGCGGATGGCCTGCCGGGCTTTATCCAACCCAAAAAGGAGGTGGCTTTTATCGAAGAGATCGGTTTGGGGCGAGTTGAGATATTTGGGCATATCTTCGGGGTCGAGCATGCGCGCCCCAAAACCGGCCATACGCCCGCGTTCATCCCGAATGGGTACCATCGCCCGGTGGCGGAAGCGATCATACACGCCTCCTGAATCGCGCTGCGAAACCATGCCGGCCTCGATCAAATCTTGTTCGCCGAACCCTTTGGCTCTGAAGTGCTGGGTCAAAGCATCCCAAGATTTGGGGGCATATCCCAAACCAAAGGATTCGATGGTCACGTCCGAGAGGCCGCGCCCGTGCAAATAAACCAGGGTGGCCTGCCCGGCGGGAGTATGCAGCAAATTGTGCTGATAAAAAATGACCGCTTCTTCCAGCAATTCCCGCAGGCGGTCATATTCTTCGTAGTGGGCTTGTTGTTCGGGCGTTTGGGGCTTGAGTTCGATTCCGGCGCGCTGGGCCAATTCCCGCAGGGCCTCGGCGAAATCCAAACCATCCCGTTTCATCACATATTTGAAAATATCGCCCCCATCATTGCACTCGCCGAAACAGCGCCAAGTACCCGTCTCCGGCCAAACCACGAAGGCGGGCGTGCGGCTGTTGGCGTGGAACGGGCAAAAGCCAGTGTAATTCTTCCCCGAACGGCGTAACTGCACGTTCTCGGAGACGATGTCTATAATATCCAGCCGGGCTTTGATTTCTTCAATCGGGTCCATGGGTTTTTTCCGCTGCTAACAATCCCAAAGTGGGTGGTTGGATTATACCAGCAGGGAGAATCCATACGCTGCGGCTGTGGTGATTCGGGAGTACTCAAAATTTGTAGAATCATCGCCGCCCCTTCGACTGCCAACCGGCAGCAGGCTGAACGGTGTCGAAGTACGCTGCCGGTTGGCGCACACGGTGCAGCTTGAGTACCCATCTACAACAAATGCGTGCTCCCGTGATGATCCTATTCACTTGGTTTGCGCGCGCTAAAATTTCTCTGCCCCCAGTGTGGAACCATAGCAAATCAAAGCACCAGTTTCCCGGTGGGAATTCTATGGCCGCCCTGGTATTCTTTAACAGTTTCGGTTGCCAGAGAGTCGAAGAAGGCGGTTTCATAAATTTCAGCTTCACTCAACTCGATATCGACCAGATCGGAAAGGATAAAGTAGAGATCAATCACATCCTCGCTGGCAAGGCTATCGATCACCCAATTGACAAATGTAGACATAATGTGCTCCCATAGATTGATAATTAGAATTTCTGTTCTATTAAAGCAGATAATTTTGTTTTTGGCAACTTAAAAGTTGCGGTAAGCTCGAAGTTGAAGTAAGATGGCTGTAGATTACTCTCTGAAGAACATTCATGAATAGACTTTCTGCAAAACTACCCGAAAAATTGAAGGTACTACAAGATTGCCGGTATTTCCGAGGGGCCAGTGAATCGATCTTGTTGGAATTGGCCAGTGGAACACATTTGAATCGTTATGAAACCGGGGAAATTATTTTTCGAGAAGGGGAACCCTGTGGGGGTTTGCATATCGTTCAAAACGGAAATGTTAAACTCTATAAAATCTCACCGAATGGGCGCGAGATGATCATGCGAACCTTTGGGGATGGTGATTCTTTTAATGAGGTGCCGGTTTTCGATGGAAGCAGCAATCCCATTAGCGTGGCTGCTCTCAGCCAATCAAAAATTTGGATTGTTTCTTGCGAAGTTATCTGCCAGGCGATGCAGAAACACCCCGAAATGTCGCAGGCCATCATTCTAAACCTGTCTAAAAACCTGCGCATGTTGATCGGGTTGGTGGAAGAGCTTTCTTTTTTCCAGATCACCAATCGTTTGGCGCGCCTGATCTATCAACTGCCAGATGAACAACTCCTGGGTGACGATCATAATCGGCGTTTGACGCAAGATGAGTTGGCTGCCCGTTTGGGGACTGTGCGCGAGGTGGTGGCGCGCGCCCTCAAAGAATTAGAGCGAAGTGGGGCCATAAAAATTGTTCACCGGCAAATTCAAGTTACCAATGAGTCGGTATTGAAAGATTGGGCACAACTGCCCGAATAGTTGTTGATCCCAAAACGTACCAAAATAAAAAACCGGGATGGCGTCCTCGCCATCCCGGTTGCATTTTAGGGATAATTTTCTACTGGCCGTTGGTTTGTAGCACTTCGGAACTACCGGCAGCTTCCACAGCTTTTAATTGAGCTTGTCGGGCCAGATCAGTAGCATTTGCCAGAATACGCAAGGCCTCTTCCGGGTTATGGAAGCCCATGCTGTTTTCCGCGGCGATGAAATCCCAATAAATTTGCGATTCGCGGTGCAGCATGCGGGCCTCAGTCAACAAATCGGCGTTCACACCTGGCAGGGCCGCGGCGGCTTCAATCGTGGTGATGGCCGCGATAATCGCATTTTGGGTGGCGCTCATCGTATTGGCAACCTGATCTTGAATAGTCTTGACGCGCGTTGTGACATAACCAACATCGGTATGGCAGGCGCCGCAGGCCACTTCCGCGTTGAGCAAGGGGCTTTTGACATCATGCGTGGAGAATTTCGCAGCGCCGTCGCGGGTGTAGGGCATGTGGCAATCGGCACAGGCCACGCCCGCATTGTAGTGGGTGCTGTTGGCAGTGAAAAACTCAAATTCGGGGTGTTGAATCTTGATCATTGGCGCGCCGGATTGGGCGTGCTCCCAATCTTTGACGAAACTGCCATCCGCAAAGGATTCTGCATAATATTGGGCGATCTGGTCGATGTTGGTGCCATTTTCCCAGGGGAAGGTCAGATATTTGCCATCTCCCTTAAAGTAGTATTCCACATGGCAGTTTGCGCAAACTACGGTGCGCATCTCTTGGCGGGTGAAAGTAGTCCAATCTTTGCCCTGGGCGGCCAGCGCTTCTGCCAGCGCGGGATTGGTGACCACCAGCCGCATCGTTTCCGCTTCGTGGCAGTTGGCGCAGCCAATCGGCTCATCAATATGGGTTCCCAATTCTGCGAAAGGCATTTTGTCAAATGCGGCCATGCCCATTTGATCCCACAGGCCAGGGTTATTAGAACTTTTACAGGAGTAGCAGGTGCCGGGGGTTTTATCGTTCACGCGCAAGGTAGCGCGCACATCGGTCAGGCTGTTCATGTGGCCGCGCTCTTCGTTGTAATCCTTGCTAAAACCATAACCGGCGAAAAGTGTCACCAAGCGTGGATCAGCCTCGAGCTTAGAGATGGGGTCTGATCCACCGTAGGAGGTGCGGGTGTTGTTGGTTCCCGTTTTCAACAGTGTGGAATATTGATTGGGAAAGTTGATCCCCCATTGGGCTGAATCGGGTTCCAGCGCGGCAATTTTAACCAACGGCTCCACGCCGCGGGTGGGAGGTTCCTGATTTCCCGTAAAAATCAAAACAGCGATCAATCCCGCGGCCAGGATGATAATGATTCCAGTCAGAATCAATGTGGTTGTAGAGAGTTTTTTCATTGATCTTGCTCCTTGTGTTGATAGGGTAATAGCGAAATCCCACGCTCGCCGTGAGGCGTCGAGCGATGACAGTCAAAACAAAAACGATCCATTTCCATCGGGCTTTCGAAGAGCGCAGAAACCGTTTCTTCATGGCAGCGCACACAGTTTTCTTGCACGATCTCTTTGGATGATTCTTTTGCCCGGATGGCATCTGGGATGTTGTTGAAGATAAAGGCCGTTACGTGATGATAGCCTGATTTGGCCTTGACCCAATATTTGGGAATTAGATCATGGGGTGTGTGGCAATCATTACAGGTGGTCCAACTCTGATGCCCGCCGTGATACCAACCCTCGTAGGCGGCATCCATCACATGACAGTTATTACAGGTGGATGGGTTGTTGCCCAAGTAGGCGGTGAAATCACTGACATACAAGCCAGTCGCCANNGGCTTTCATTATCTCTTTACTATTGATGGTGAGAATCGGTGATAAAATTGCCCCCGTTGTCAATTTTGATGTGCAACACCTTAACTTTAAAAAAATTTACGTTAGGAGAGTTTCGTGAAAAATATTAAATGGTTTAAATGGCTCTTGATTGCCGGAATGTTTGTGCTAACCCTGGCTGCCTGCCAGCCGGCGGAGTCTGCTTATGAAGGTGAAACCGTCTCAACGGTTGAAGTGAAAACACCCCCCGTAGACTCGGTTGCAGTGGATGTCAATGATTTAATCGCGGCTGAAACACCTGCTCCCGTGGAACCCATCGTTTGGACGGATGCAAAATCCACCGAGAGTGGTCTGCAATACATCATGGAAGTCGCAGGCGAAGGTACTGCCCCGCAAATTGGCGACATGATTAGCATGAACTATATTGCCAGCCTGCCCGATGGCACGGTTTTGGCAGATTCATATAGCATGGGCCAACCGGCTGCTGCCATTATGGGGCGCGACCAATTGCTCCCCGGTTGGGAAGAAGGCATTATGCTGATGAAAGCTGGTGGCAAAATCAATTTGCTGCTGCCCCCTGAACTGGCCTTTGGCTCAGAAGGCTATGGCTCGATCCCCCCGGATTCACAAATTATCATCGAAGTTGAACTGATTTCGGTTGAACCGGTACCCACCCCCATGGAAGTTGCCGAAAAAGATCTAACAACCACCGATACGGGCTTGCAATATTACGATGTTGAAGTTGGCGATGGCGCAGAAGCCGTGGTAAACAGCACCGTCACCACCAACTATGCCATCTGGGTGCAAGGCGAAAGCGAAGACCTCTTCATTGGTTCCACCGCCATGGGCGGCACCCCGGCCACCTTCACCCTGGGACAACTTGTTGCCGTTTTCCCCGGTTGGGATGAAGGCGCTACTGGCATGAAAGTTGGCGGCAAACGCTATTTGGTGATTCCTGCGGATTTGGCCCTGGGCGATACCGGCGGTGGTGATATTCCCCCCGGCGCGACCCTGATTATGGAAATCGAACTGCTCGATGTCGTCGAACCGGCTGTTATGACCGAAGTTGCCGAGGAAGATTACACTGTCACCGACAGTGGCCTCAAATATTACGACATTGTTGAAGGCACCGGCGCTACCCCTGAAATTGGCCAAACCGTGGTAGTGAATTACACGGGCTGGCTCGAAGATGGCACCAAATTCGACAGCTCGCTGGACCGCGGCCAACCCTTTAGCTTCCCGCTTGGTCAAGGCTCCGTGATCCCCGGCTGGGATGAGGGTGTTGATACCATGAAAGTTGGCGGCAAGCGTCAATTGGTGATCCCCGCCGACCTGGCCTACGGTGAAGCCGGTTCCAGCGGCGTGATTCCCCCCAACGCCACCCTGATCTTCGAAGTCGAACTGCTCGACATCCAACCCTAAAACATAAATAAACATGTAAGTCGACAGGCCAACCTTTGCGGGTTGGCCTGTTTTTTTGGGTGTATACTTTGCGCATGACCACACCTGCCGCCCTGCCCACCTCCCTTATTCCACTCAATGCGCCCGCGGCCGCCCTCGAAACTGTGGGTGGCAAAGGGGCCAATTTGGTGAAACTTGCCCACGCCGGATTCCACGTTCCCAATGGATTTTTGATCCCGACCGCGGCCTACCGCGCATTTGTGGATTTGAATCAGTTGGATGCCGCCATCTCAGAGATCCTCCGTGATTTGGATTTCTCCGATCTCCAAGCTTTAACCGCGGCCTCCGCCGCGATTCGGACTCAGTTTGCGGCTGGCACCGTTTCCCAGGGTTTGACCGCCGCCCTTGAGATCGGCTGGCGCTGGCTGGGCGCGTCTCCTGTAGCCGTGCGCTCCTCCGCCACCGCCGAAGATTTGCCCGATCTCTCTTTTGCCGGGCAGCAAGACACCTACCTTAACGTGATTGGTCCCGAGGCGTTGCTCAAAGCCGTGGTGGATTGCTGGTCATCCCTGTGGACGGCGCGGGCCCTCGGTTACCGCGCTCGCAACGCCATCCCGCACGGCGAAGTTTCGCTCTCGGTGGTGGTGCAAACCATGGTGCCATCTCAGGCCTCGGGCGTGATGTTCACCGCCAACCCGCTCAACGGGCGGCGCGGCGAGACCGTCATCGACGCCACTTTGGGGCTGGGGGAGGCTTTGGTCAGCGGTTTGGTGGAACCCGACCATTACGTGGTTGATTCCTCAAATAACGCGCTCACCCACAAATATCTGGGCAGTAAATCGGTTCAAATCAACGGGAAATCTGAGGGTGGTGTTGCTACCCACGAAGCGGAATCTGCCCAAATTCAGGCCATCCCCGATGAAATCATATTAAAACTTGCCCAGATCGGCCAGCAAATCGAAGCGCTCTACAATTTTCCCCAAGATATCGAGTGGGCAGTTGCACAGGCTGAAATTTATATTTTGCAAGCGCGCCCAATTACTTCGCTCTACCCGCTACCCGCTAACCTGCCGCCGGAGCCGCTTAAAACCCTGCTGGGTTTGCAAGTGATTCAGGGCATGATGGAGCCGTTTACGCCGTTGGGGCAAACCGCCATCATCGAGGTGCTGTTTGGCGGCGGGCGCGCCCTGGGGCTAAAACTGCCTCTGGCGCAGCAGGGCGCTTTTTATGTCGCCGGGGAACGCATTTGGATTAACGTGACGCCGATTGTGCGCAACCCGCGCGCCCACAAGGTTTTTCCGGTGGTGTTTAAAAACCTTGATCCGGGCGTGGTGCAAGCTTTCGTTGAAATTTTGCGCGACCCGCGCATGGCGCCGCAGCCTGGCAGTATGAGCCTGCTTAAACCCTGGAACGTGGCGCGTTTTGCCCTGCCGCTGTTGGGGCGCGTGCTGCACTTTTTGCGCCAGCCGGAGAAAATGGCCCAGACCATCTTGACCATATTCGATGAGCGGGTCGCCGAAACCGTGGCTCGCCAGCAACCCAGCGGCAATTTAGGGGCAGATTTTGCCCAGCGCGTGGCCCTGTTGCTGGAGGCCCGCAACTTGTTTGCCGATTTTGTAATCCCCAAGGGAGTCACTGCGGTGGTGGCTGGGATGGCGCCATTCTTTGGCATTTTACAGCGCTTCAGCAAGCAGGTGGCTGCCCAAACCGGTGACACTCGCTTTGATACCCTCTATTTGGAAATTGCCCGTGGCCTGCCCAACAACGTAACTATCGAAATGGATTTAAAATTGTGGCAGGCCGCCCAAAGCCTGCGATCTGACCCAGCTTCGGCTGAAATTTTTGAGGGTTTGCCGCCATCGGAGTTGGCTGCCCGCTTTTTGGCCGGTTCTTTGCCTTCCGCGGCCCAGAAAGTGATTGCGGATTTTATGGATCGGTATGGCATGCGCGGCCTGGGCGAGATTGATATGGGCCGCCCGCGCTGGTGTGAAAACCCTGAACACATTATGGGGGTGTTGCAAAGTTACCTACAAATCGATGATCCCGCGCTGGCCCCTGATGTGGTTTTTGCCCGCGGGGCCGAGGTTGCCCAATCCGCCGCCGAGGAATTGGAATCCGCCGTGCGACAACTGCCGCACGGCCACTTCAAAGCTCGTATGGTGCGTTTTGGGGTGCGCCGTTACCGGGCGCTGGCGGGATTGCGCGAGGCGCCCAAGTTTTTTGCCGTGCGCATGATGGGCATGATGCGCGCCGGATTGCTGGCCAGCGGCGAGGAAATGGCCGCGGCCGGCTGGCTGGATCAAGCGGATGATCTGGTGTATTTGAAAATGGCAGAGTTGGAAGAACTGGCAGCGGAATTGGAAGGTTGGCAGGTGGGAGATTTTCCGCCAACTAGTTTGCCAGCCTTGCAAACTGCCATCCGCGAACGACAGGCGCTGCGCCAGCGTGAACTGCGCCGCAAGCAAATTCCGCGGGTTTTGTTAAGTGATGGCACGGCCTATTACGAGGGCGTGCGGGCTGCTGAAGGCGCGGCCAGTGGCCTTGTGGGTGATCCCGTTTCCCCGGGGGTGGTGGAGGGGGTGGTGCGCGTGGTGTTTGATCCGCTGGGCACGCATTTGGAGCCGGGTGAAATTCTGGTATGCCCCGGCACCGACCCGGCTTGGACTCCGCTATTTTTGGCAGCGGGCGGCTTGGTGATGGAAACCGGCGGCATGATGACCCACGGCTCGGTGGTGGCGCGCGAGTATGGCATCCCTGCGGTGGTGGGGGTGCATGATGCTACCCGTCGCCTGCAAACCGGTCAACGCATCCGGGTGAATGGAAGTTCGGGCGCGATTGAGATTTTGTGAGGGAAAACATCCCATAATTGATGGAATGATATTTTGTTTTCCCCGTATCTTTTTTCAAGTTTCGGCGTCTTAGTGTGTAAATTGCAGTTTGCAACACCATCCCCCATCCCTCCCTAATGCACGCCCCTGGGATTTCCACCCGTCTCAGGGGTTTGCATTTTAAATTCCAGAAATTTAACCTAAAACCAGCCCTGCTTGCCCATTGAAATGCAGAGGGGATCATAAAACTGCCATGAGTAGTTCTTGCTGCCTCATTCGCCTCTACTTCGATGCTTTCTCGTGGACGGGCGGCTCGATCAGCGCGGTGTATCCCCTCATTTCACTTTTTCCCAGGTTTCGATTTCTCCTGAGGTGCTATAAAACAATGGATGAGGCTCAAACTTCGAAATTCTAACCAAACGATCATAGTTTGCTTTGCTGCGCATTTCTAGCTTACTCAACAAGTGTGCTAACTCAAAATCTAATTGGCCGGAAGTCGTTTGGATTAACGGTGGGGTTTTGCATAAATCGTATTTGGTCGCATCAAATTTATACCCGCGGAGCAGCGCTTCTTCCCTGACTTCATGCAAATAGTATGCAATGGCCTGTAGTGGGCTGGGATGCAGCTTGAAGCGCCTCAGCTGGGGATGATTTTGATAGCCTTTGGTATTTCCTTGGAGAACTGCTTGGGCCAGCAGCCCTTCTCGCCAGACGGCGATCAGACCTTGCCGATCTAAATATTTTGGATGAAGAGTCCACAGACGCATCGTTAAAATCCGCGTTTCTGTCCCTGCCAGGGAGGCTGTTTGCCGGCTTTATATTCAGCCACGCTCGGACCCTCCAGACGGCCTAAACGTCGCAAGCCGTACAGGTAAGTGGCGATCAGCAAAAAAACAATAAAAGGCCACCCCAGGAATATCTGCGCGACCCCCAAGGTGTTGACAGCATCCCGTTGGTACAACCAAAACTCCAAAGCCAAACGCGCTGAAAATGCGATAGCCCAAATGATGGTGACTTCATTGTAGGCTGGCAATACCTTGGGATGCCAGTACCAATCTAAAGGCCAGCGCCTGGCAATGAAACTTGTCCAGGCGACCATAGGGCGATTCATCACAACACTCACAATGCACAAGATGATCGTCAGCGCACCGGAAATCAACCCAGGCAGGAAAAAACCGGCCTCGGAACCGCTGAGCTTGATAAATATTCCGGCCAGCAGTACCCCACCTAATCCGCCCAGTGCGTAGACCAGACTTTGCCTTTTTAGCATCCGAAAAATGGCAAATATACCGGCTGTTGCCAAAGCCGCTCCCAAGGCCAGATCCACTCCAAGCAAGGGGTTAGCAAACAAGAAGACCAGGAGCGGCAGGAATGAATCGAAAAACCGCGCCCCTCTGCCGGAAAGTACCGATTTTAGTTCTTCCTGTATTTCCCTAAGCTTACTCATCCGCTCTCTGACCCATCCAGAATTTTTTCCAATCGCCACTGCTGGCGTTCAGNNACCGCGGTCATGGCCAGAATACCGGCAAACGAAAGCCATTTTGCGAATTTCATGCTCATCTTCTTCTCCTTATCTCTGACTTCTATTTGCGCTTGGCTGGCGGCCTGGGGATCATAATCGAGGTGTTGGTTTTGTAGGCTTCGTAATCTGCTTGACCGCCCCATTTTTCGTCAGCATGTTTTTCGAGCATCGGCACGCCGCTGATGCGGGTTAGGAGCAAAGTGATGAAGATCGGGGAAATCAAGGTCAGCCATTGCCAGCCCTGCAAGATGGGTAGAGCAATCAGGGCGACACCCACCCAAAGCACGATTTCGCCGAAATAGTTAGGATGCCGGGACCAGGACCACAAACCCACGTTGATGAATTTACCAGCGTTGGCGGGATCAGCCTTGAACTGGCTCTTTTGTCGGTCAGCGCTGACTTCGATGCCAAAACCAAAGGCCCAGACCAGGAAACCGATCAGGGCCAATAGACCCAATTCCTGGCGATATTCGGAGGTGATTGCAGCCAGGGCCGCGGCCAGCGAAAAGGTTACCCACAGTCCTTGAATCGTCCAGGTTACCAAAAAGCGGGTGAAGGATTTTTTGATCTCGCGGAAACGCCGGTCTTCGCCCGCTCCCCGGATACGCAGAAACAAGAAACTGCTCAAGCGAATGGCCCAGATTGCGATGATGCCAAACAGCAGCCAGGAACGGCCATCCACGATTGGGCTTAGTATGAGCGCGGTCAAGACGACCGTGATGTAGGTGATGCCGCCCGTCAGATCAAAGAATTTCTCAGTTTTCCAGAGGTAGGAGGGGATGAAGACAATCCACTGGATGATAAAGGCCAGGGCAACACACAGGGCGAAGATGGGCACCCCAAAAGCAAGATAGCCTCCCTGGCTGCCTGCCAAGGCGATCCCCGCCGCGACCAACAAGACGATAATGATCGCTATGATTGATTTAATAGCTGCTTTATTCATGATTTCTTCTTCCTTTTTCAATCTGTGATTTTGAAATGATAGCATAACCCACGGCCCCAGGGCCGATATGCGCCCCAATCACGGGCGTGATATCCATGGAGTAGATTTCGCCCTCGGGAATCATGCCTTTAATTCGGGCAAAAAAAGCCTGCGCTTCTTTGGGTGCATTCGTGTGCAGCAAGGCAAAACGCTCAATCGGTTGATGCTCTGCCAGCATTTCGATGAGGCGAGTTTCTGCTTTAGAGGTGGTGCGCACGCGCTCTGAGCCGGGTTGCCCGTTCTTCATCGTCATAATGGGCTTGATCTGTAGCAGGCTGCCGATCCCGGCCACAAAAGCATTCATGCGCCCGCTGCGCTGCAGATAATCGAGCGATTTCAGCCCGGCCGTCACAAAGATTCTGGGCCGCATCTCATCCAAGGCCGCCAGAATTTCAGTCATGGAATGGCCTTCAATAGCCATTTGGGCGGCGGTTTCGACTTGAAAACCAGTACCTAAACTGAGTTGACCAGAATCGCACACCGTAATCGGTATCTGCTGAAATTCACGGGCAGCGGCCTGGGCAACGCCCACGGTTCCACTCAAGCTCTCAGAAATATGGATCGACAGGATCTCCGAGGCACCTTTGGCTGAGAGCGCTGTGTAGGCCTGCGTAAAGGCGTTGATCCCCGGCAGGCCGGTGGTGGGGTGGACTTTGTAATTTGGCAGATTGGTGTAGAAATCGCGCCGGGTAATTTCGACCCCATCCAGATAGCCTTTGTCGAAGAGGTTAATGAAGAGGGGCACAACCGTGATCCCCAATTCTTGGATCACCTTTTCCGGCAAATCACAGGTTGAATCTGTTACAATTTTTATACCCATTTTANNGCGAAAGGGAGGTTGTTTTCTCGCCAGAGCATCAACAAACCCAGCAGGGTTGCGACGAACAACATTATCACAGCCCAGACCGTTGAAGCGATCCCCCAGCCGCCCCAGCCAAAGTAGAATAACACCTGACTGACATTGGCAATCGTAGCAACAGAAACCCATCCCAAGTAAATACTGATCGGCAGTTTGACGAACCATCTTTGATTACGGTCAAGTTCGGGTTCGGCGTTTGAGATTTGGATGAAAATGTAAAGCAGGCTCGCCAAAAGGGTAATCATTGCCACCAAAGTAAGGGCAAAGAATTCGTAATGCCACAAGAAAATCCAAATTGCATTGGCAAGATTTCCAATCCAATAAGCCGGGTAAATCTTTCTAAGCAAGGGGTTATCTTTTTGCGCCGGCAAAGCCTGGTAGATGGTAAACACAATCAGACCCAGGTAGATCAACCCCCAAATTGCGAAAACATACCCGGCAGGGACAAAATAGATGTCAAATCGGTCTGAGATTTCGCCCGTATTTTGACCATTTAAGGGCAAAGCATTGGCTAAGCCATTCACAGTGATGGTGAGCAAGGTCACCAGGATGGTAATAATTTGACTGATACTAATTTTTTTCATTTCATCACTCCAATTTTTAATCGATCAAATTTGATAATTTTCATAAATATATCCTATGTTTCTTATTTTGTCAATATATTGCACATATATTGAACGATAAAGCGATTTGACCGGATAGAGTCACAAAACCAACGAGTTTCCTGAAAAAGTTAGCGATCGTAAAAACCAGGCTTTTGGTAAACTAATATTTAATGAACCCTCTGCGCCACATCATCCATCTTGATCTCGACGCTTTTTATTGTGCGGTCGAAGAACAGCGCGACCCGGCCCTAAAAGGCAAGGCCTTTGCCGTGGGCGGACGTCCCGATCAGCGCGGGGTGGTTTCTTCTTGTTCGTATGCCGCGCGGGCGCGCGGCGTGCGCTCCGCCATGCCCATGCGCAGCGCCCTCAACCTTTGCCCCGATCTGCGCATCGTATCCCCGCATTTCACGGATTACCGCACAGCCTCCCGCAAAGTGATGCAAATTCTGCGGGATTTGACTCCCCTGCTGGAACAGATTTCGATTGATGAGGCTTTTCTGGATGTGACCGATTTACCCGGTTCCATCCCGGAGATCGCCTGCGGACTTCAGGCTGGCATCCGCCAAAATGTGGGTTTACCCTGTTCCCTGGGGATCGCCAGCAACAAACTGGTCGCCAAAATTGCCACCGATGTGGGCAAAATGGGCGCGCCTAAAGGGATTTCGCCCAACGCCATCACCATTGTTCCCCCAGGAGACGAAGCCGAATTTCTGGCTCCCCTGCCCGTCACCATGCTCTGGGGTGTCGGCCCCAAAACCGCGGAGAAATTGATTCCCCTGGGCGTGACCACTATCGGGGAATTGGCCGCTCACCCCGAAGTCGATCTGCTGCACCGTTTCGGTAAAAACGGCTATGACCTTGCCCTGCGCGCCAAAGGCATCGATAATCGCCCCATCGTCATCGAACACGAGGCCAAATCCATCAGCCAGGAGGTCACGTACGTTCAGGATGTGCGTGACCCTCAAAAATTGCACCAAACCCTGGGGCAGCAATCCGCCCAGGTGGCGCGCCAACTCCAAAAACAGAATCTGACCGCCCGCACCATCAAAATCAAGCTGCGCTGGTCTGATTTCACCACCCTGACGCGTCAGGTGACCCCTGGTCAGCCCTTCGACGATGAAGGAACCATCGGCCACCATGCGGTTGATCTTTTTGAAAAAGAGTGGCAGCAAGCTGAACGCCAACCGGTGCGCCTGATTGGTGTGGGGGTCAGCGGGTTAGAAAAACCGCCACAGCAAATCGGCCTGTGGGATCTTGATTGGCAAAAAGACGAGAAATTGCGCCAGACCATCACAGCGTTGCGTGATCGGTTTGGCGAGCAGGCCCTCCAGCGGGGAATCGGCAACAAAAAATGAAGCGCCGCCGCACTGTTTTGTAGTTAAATGTGATCTGACAAGATCACTGTTGAGTTTCAGTAGGGGGCTTTAATCCAAAAAACAAAGCTATTTCGAAATATTTTATAAAAACCACAAAAAAACACCCTTTTTTCTACGAAAAACGCTTGCGTGTCACATCTGATTCCCCTATAATTGACGATTAGTACATTTTTGATCGTATTTGAGCAAATCTTGTGTTCCAGCAACCAAAGGAGGTGCGCTGCAACCCGTGTATTTTGAGGCAACCAAATCAAAAAAATAAAAATTTCCTAAGGAGGAACAAAAAATGTCTCGCAAGTTATTCCCAGTTTTTGCTTTATTGCTCGTATTTGCTTTTCTGTTGGCCGCATGTGGTGGTTCTGCTGAACCCGCCCCCGTTGAAACTGTAATCGTCACGGTGGAAGTTCCGGTTGCGGCCGAGGCTGCGCCGGCTGCCCCCAGCGGCAGCGGTGAGATTCTCAGCCGTGTGATTGATCGCGGCAAATTGGTCTGCGGGTCTCGCACCGATTTGACCGGATTTGGCTACCTGGACGAAAATGGCCGCAACATTGGCTTTGATATTGATCTTTGCCGGGCGGTTGCCGCGGCGGTTTTGGGTGATCCCGAAGCCGTGGAATTTGTACCCCTCACAGCAGCAGATCGCGGTCCGGCTCTGCAGACTGCCGAAGTGGATATCCTCTCCCGCAACCTCACCTGGAATGCCTCGCGCGATGCCCAATGGGGCAACTTCACCAATGTGATGTTCTACGATGGGCAAACCTTTATGGCCCGTGTGGATAGTGGCATCAATGGCCCCGAAGATTTTGATGGCGCAACTGTGTGTGTAACCAGTGGCACCACCACCGAAAAGAATGTGGCCCAATATTTCACGGATCATGGCTGGAATTACGAGGCCGTGATCTTCGAAGAAACCGCTGCCGTTTATAGCGCTTACGAAGAAGGCCGCTGTGACCTGACCACCTCGGATAACTCCCAGCTTTACGCTGTCCGCACCGGTTTTGCGAACCCGGATGAGCACAAGATTTTTGATTTCTTCATCTCCAAAGAACCGCTGACCCCCGCGGTGCCGCATGGCGACGATGCCTGGTTTGATACCGTCAAAATCGTGATGTATGCCCTGATTAACGCCGAAGAGCTGGGTGTCACGCAGGCCAATGTAGAACAGATGAAAAACAGTGATGATGGCCGCATTCGCACATTGCTGGGCAATGGCGATGACTGGGGTTACACCCAACTTGGGCTGGATGCCGATGCCTTAGCCCGTGCCATTACGGCAGTGGGCAACTACGGCGAGCTTTATGACCGCTACCTGGGACCCAATGGCCTGGCCTTTACCTTGCCGCGCGGCCTGAATGAAAATTACTCCAATGGTGGCGTAATTTACGCACCCGAGATCAAATAAAATTTCAGCACTCACCTAAAATTTCAGAGGGCGGTGGTTTCATCGCCCTCTGATGGTTCATTCCTACAATGACAAACTCAAATACAGAAATTCAATTTAAATCTGAGATCCCTTTTTACCGCGATGAACGCGTGATCAAAGCTGTCGCCCAGATTCTTTCCGCGGTGCTCGTGATTGGTTTCGTGATTTGGGGTGTTATCAATTTCCAAAGAGCGGCGGAAGCCCGCGGGATGTCGCTCGGGTTCGATTTTCTCGATAAACCCGCCGGATTTCCCATCAGCAATCCGCCCATTGAGTACGATCCCAGTATGTCTTTTGGGCGCGCTTTCGTTGTCGGGCTAGTCAACACCCTGCTGGTATCAATTTCGGGGATTTTTGTCGCCACAATTTTGGGAACGTTGCTGGCCTTAGCGCGTCTTTCATCGAACTGGTTATTGAGCCGCCTGGCACTGGTTTATATTGAATTCCACCGAAACATTCCCTTGCTGGTTTTGCTTTTCATCTGGTATTTCACTGTCTTTGCCAAGTTGCCACCCGTAAAAGAAAGTATCACCTGGACGAGTGTAGCCTATCTGAACCAACGCGGCATTTATCTGACTTGGCCGCGCCTGACAGATGCAGGCCACACTTTCGTCATCCCGTTCATGATTGGCATTATTTTAGCAATTATTAGTTTTGTGACCCTCCGCAAACGCCGGGAATTGACCGGGAAGGATACCTACTACGTGCCCATCAGCCTGGGATTGTTGGTGATTGGCACGATGATTGGATTGGCCGTTTCGGGCTGGAAACCATTCTGGTTGGATCAGCCTGTTTTAGAAGGATTCAATTTCCAGGGAGGGTTGCGTCTCACCCCTGAATTTGCCGCTCTGTTTGTGGGATTGAGCACCTACACCGCCGCCTTTATTGCAGAAGTGGTTCGGGCCGGCATTCAGGCAGTGGATCGCGGCCAGATGGAAGCTGCCCGCGCCTTGGGGCTTAACACCGTGCAGGTCTTGAGTCTGGTGGTGATGCCACAGGCATTGCGCGTGATTATCCCGCCTATGATTAGCCAATATCTTAACCTGACGAAAAACTCAAGCCTGGCTTTGGTGATTGGTTTTCAAGAAGTATTTAGTGTCGGCAAAATTGCGATTAATCAGGCCGGGCGGGCAGTGCCGGTTTTTGCCCTGGTGATGTTGACGTATTTGGCTCTCAGTTTGCTGACTTCGTTCGTTCTCAACCTTTATAACCGTCGCATCCAATTTGTGACGAGGTAATTATGAGCATAGTAGAAATTCCACAGGAAGAAATTCGTCAGCCCCTCCCCCCCGGGCCGCTGAAATGGGTCAAGGGAAATCTGTTCAACAATGTTGGCAACACTTTGATTACCCTGATCCTGTTGCCCTTAATCTTCTTTGCGATCGTCAATGCCATCATTTGGATCGTCACCCAGGCCGATTGGACTCCGGTTATAAATTTCCCCCTCCTGTATGCCGTAGGGCAATATCCTCGCGATCAAATCTGGCGGGTGGGAGTCAGCTTGTCACTGATTATCTTTATGTTAGGCGTCAGTTGGGGAAAATGGGGCGGTTTGTTGCGTTCCATTTCCATCGCTGTGGGGCTAACATTTTTGCTTTTGGCGCTCCTGCCCATCCAGCATGCACAATTGAACTTGAATATGCGCCTGTACCTGGGGTCTAACCTGATTTGGGTTTTACTCGGTTTTGGAATTGGGCGAGCGCCCTTTGTAAAGGTGCTTTATATAGTGCTGGGCTGGCTGCTGGTGCCAGTGATTAGCATTCTCTTGCTCGCAGGTTTTGAGAATAGCTCATTCCTACCCCAAATTGCGACCACGCTTTGGGGCGGCTTGTTGGTGACCTTTTTGCTCTCCGCCGGTGGCATTTTGCTTTCATTCCCGATTGGGGTGGCCCTGGCATTGGGGCGGCGCTCATCCCTGCCGGTGGTTAGCGCTTTTTCTACCATCTTCATCGAGGGCGTTCGAGGGGTTCCATTAATCACGATCTTGTTTATGTTCTCGATCATCCTGGCCTTGTTTTTGCCGGCCGAATCTCGTATCGATCGGCTTTTGCGGGCCTTGATGGCCGTAACTGTTTTTAGTGCGGCTTACACGGCTGAAAATGTGCGTGGCGGTTTGCAAGCGGTTCCCAAAGGTCAGATTGAAGCCGCCAAAGCGGTGGGCATGAATGGTCTGCAAACCATGGTATTTATTGTTTTACCGCAAGCCATCCGGGCGGTGATTCCGGCAATCGTGGGGCAATTCATCAGCCTTTTTAAAGATACCACCCTGGTAGTGATTGTCGGTATCAACGATTTCTTGGGGATTGGGCGTTCGATCATCAACTCCGATCCGGAGTTCGTGCAATTGCAATTAGAAGTTTATTTATTTATCGCCGTGGTGTATTGGATTTTCAGTTATCTGATGTCTCTTGCCAGCCGGCGCTTGGAAACTGCTCTGGGAGTTTCCGCGAAATTATAGGGTCACTCCAGGTAATCTTTATAGAAAAGCATTTATTCTCGAGTTTGGGAATTGCTAATCCCAATTCGGTAGGAGTCAACATGACCGAAACAAACGATCACCCGATCATTACTTGCCAGGGCGTCCACAAGTGGTTTGATGAATTTCATGTGCTGAGAGGCATTGATATGCAAGTCGAACAGGGGGAGGTTATCGTTATTTTTGGCCCTTCGGGGTCAGGAAAATCCACCTTCATTCGCACCCTTAACCGGCTGGAGGAGCATCAACAAGGCCACATCGTGGTTGATGGGATCGAGTTATCCCACGATATCCGCAATATCGAAAAAATCCGCACCGAAACCGGCATGGTCTTTCAACAATTCAATCTCTTCCCCCACTTGACGGTAATGCAAAACATCACATTGGCACCCATTTGGGTGCGCAAGTGGTCGAAGGATAAAGCCGAAAAGGTGGCGCTGGAATTGTTGGAGCGCGTAGGCATCCCCGAACAGGCCAAAAAATTCCCCGGACAGCTTTCTGGCGGGCAGCAGCAGCGCGTNNGTCACCCACGAAATGGGATTTGCCCGCGCCGTGGCCGACCGCATGTATTTCTTCGATGAAGGCCTGATCGTGGAGAGTGGCACCCCTCGCGATATTTTCAACAACCCCCAGGAAGAACGCACCAAATTGTTCCTCTCACAAATTTTGCAGCATTAGCCATTGTTGACCATCCTGGTGCTTTATGGCATAATCTCGCCCAATAATTGAGCGACCAAAAGCGATGATGGAAACGAGTAGGCCTGCGGGTGTCAAAAGCAAGACACCTTGGTCTGACAGCGAACCCGGGAAAGTGTGAGCCGGGGCAGAATCAACAGGCTGAAAATCCTTCCGGAGCTTCGATCTGAAAGCATAAGCACAATTTGTGCCGTGAGTAGGAAAGACGGGATTGCCTGCCGTTACAAAGGCACAAGTATAAATTGGTGATTTTTTATTCGGCAACTGAATCCAATGCCCAATCGCCAACCGTACTTGACCGAGTGCCCGTCCAACGCGGCGGGAATTCCGGGTGGTACCGCGGGAGTATGGAGCGCTTTTGCAAGCAAATGCGACACTCTCGTCCCAGAGTGGACGGGAGTTTTTTGTTTTGAGGAGAAGAATCCGATGAAAACCGAGCTACGCAGTAAATTCTTCGATGGCGCCTTGAGCGCCCTTATCATCATGTTCATCATGTTCCCGCTCATCATGCTTTTCAAACCGCTCAAGGTTTGGGGTGATCCCGCTTATTGGGCTGCCGCCCTGGTTTTCCTGGCCCTGGGAAGCTGGTGCCTGTTCCGCGCCACCCAAGAGAAACTCTCCGAAGTGGGGCGCGCCTGGTATGGCATTTTCGGCGGTCTGTGTGCCTGGACGGTTACAGAAATCAGCCACGAATTGGGCCTGATCGACATCGAAAGGGCTGATATTGTGCTGGTACTGGCCGTCAGCCTGGCCGTCCTCGCTGTGATGTGGAAATACTTCCCCTTTGGCGCGCATTTTTGGATCGTAATCTTCTTGATGAATTGGGTTGGGCACGTTTTCATCCATGTGGTGCAGGCGGTCTTTGATAGTGCCTTAGCCTCCACGATTTTCACGGTTACTACCGCGGGCTACGTTTTGTTGATGCTCGGTCTGCTTTATTGGATTTTTGCCCGCTCCCAAACCCGTCTGCAGCGTTTATGGGCCGGCGTGTGGATTTGGCACGCCCTTTCGATGATGTATTTTCTGCTGCGGTAGTGTAAATCCGACGGCTGACAACTGACCGATGACCGCAGAACCAACACTTGCGGTCATCGATCTGCCGTCAGGGGTCAAGAAATAATCATTTTCAAACAACAAAGGTACAGATAATGGCTACCAAAGAACAACTCATTCAATGGCTCGAAGAATCTCACAAGAAGATCGAACGGTTGGTTGCGCAGATTGACTCGCATCAGGAAATTTATCCAGATTGGACGATACGCGAGATTTTGGCACATTTCACCGGCTGGGATGATGCCGTGGTGGCCTCACTTAGATCGCACGCCGCAGGTGGAATTCCTGAGGTGATGGCCCCACGCGGCCCGGATTTTTATAACGCCGCCACGGTAACCGAGCGCGAAACCCTGGATTTTGATTTGATTTACCGGGAGTGGCAAACCACCCACGAGCAACTCAAAATCACCATTCAAGCCCTCCCTCCGGAGAAAATGGAGGCATCCATCGTTTTTCCCTGGGGAGAGCGCGGAAATGTAGAAAATTTGGTAATCGGGCTCACTTCCGGCCACGAAATGAGCCATGCCAAGGATATTGAAGCAGCAATGAAAAATCGGTAACAAGTTATTTGGGAATGGGTAACCAGTGAATGAGCGCTACACTATCGTAGTTACCCAATCACCGATCACCTGTCACCTTATTGATAGGAGAAGGAATGTCATTTCAGCAAGTACCCAACAAAGTCAATTTTATTGAACAAGAGCACGAAATTTTAGCGTTTTGGAAAGAAACCAACGCCTTTGAAAAATCCCGTGAACTGCGCCGGGACAAGCCCACCTGGTCGTTCATTGATGGCCCCATCACCGCCAACAACCCNNATGGGCGTGCATCACGGCTGGGGCCGCACCTACAAAGACCTTTACAATCGCTTTTGGACGATGCGCGGCCGCGAGCTGCGCTATCAAAACGGCTTCGATTGCCAGGGCCTCTGGGTCGAAGTGGAGGTTGAAAAAGAGAAGGGTTTCAAATCCAAATTGGATATTGAGAAATTTGGTTTGGATGAGTTTGTCAAACTTTGCAAAGCCCGCGTGCTGAAATATGCTGGGGTGCAAACGCAGCAATCCGTCCGTCTGGGCTATTGGATGGAGTGGAACAGCCCCGAAAAACTCAATTGGCTGGCCGAAAAGTTGCTCGAAGATCCCCTGCAAGAAATCACCTTCACTGGGCCGAACGGCAAAACCGTCACCGATTCAGTCGAACAAGTCATCGGCCAACTGGGGTTATCCCAACTGGGCGGCAGCTACTTCACCTTCTCGAACGAGAACAACTTCATGATCTGGAAGATGATCAAAAAGAGCTGGCAGAAGGGCTGGCTTTACCGCGGCGCCGATGTGATGCCCTGGTGCCCGCGCTGCGCCACCGGCATCAGCCAGCACGAGATTGTCACTGATGGCTACGCCGAGTTAACTCATCGCTCGATCACCTTGCGTTTCCCCTTGCGGGAGCGAGCAGGTGAATCCCTGCTAGTTTGGACCACCACCCCCTGGACTCTCACCAGCAACGTTGCCGCGGCCGTTGGCCCCGAATTGGATTACGTCAAAGTCCGCAACGGAGAACACATCATCTACCTCTCCAAAGGCACGCTGCACATGCTCAAAGGCGAGTATCAAATTTTGGGCGAACTCAAAGGCAAAGAGATGGAAGGCTGGACTTACAACGGCCCCTTCGATGATCTGCCTGCGGCCAACACCCCTGGGGGTGTGACTTACCTCAACGAATTGGTTGAAGGTATTACCACTACCGCTGTCGAAGTGCATCAAGTCATTTTGTGGGATGAAGTCGGCGAGGCTGAAGGTACCGGTATCGTGCATATCGCCCCCGGCTGTGGCGCGGAAGACTTCGAACTCGGCAAGAAACACCGTTTTCCCATGATCGCCCCCATCGAAGAAGAAGGCATGTTCATCGAGGGCTTCGGCTGGATCACCGGCTTGCACGTTTCGGAAGTAGCCGATCCCATCTTCAAAAATCTCGAAGCGAAGGACATCCTCTATCAGGTCACGCCCTACACGCACCGCTACCCCACCTGCTGGCGCTGCAAGACTGAACTGGTCTTCCGCCTGGTGGATGAGTGGTTCATCAGCATGGGCGAGTCATATGACAAACCTCGTGCCGAGCTGACTACCGAGGAGAAAGACC
>DOTA01000013.1:1461-2923 GCA_003513015.1 Chloroflexota bacterium | reverse complement strand
TCGTAGCAGGTCAGCCACGAGATTGGCTCGCTTTTGGCAGCTTTGTCGAACAGGGTGGTGATAGTAACTTTCTTGCGGTCGGTCATTCTTTTGCCTCCAAAAATTGATTTTCTTCCTTTTCCACCATGGTGGGATGAGGGGAATATAAAAATCGCCAGAGCGATTGCCTGGCGATTTCTTTCACAATGGTTTGAAGCAAAGCATCCCGAGTAACCCGCGCAGATAAATGGCCCTCGATTGGGGCCTCGGCATCTGCATTTTGTGTTTAATGGGTGTTGGGTTTGGGTTCATGAGGTTGCTCGCGCTTTTATTGTACGCGAAAGCTGCGCGGATGGCAACTCATCAGGGAGGAACATCTTACTTTGAGTTGGTGACAAAAATAACTTGCGGGAAGTTGGCTTTTTGGCAATAATAAGGGTTGGCATGAGAGACTTATTCTGGTTAATTTTGGGGCGTCAGAGATTTCTACAGGCGGAAGCCGCCCAAACGGCCTCCGCTTTTGTCGGTCTTTAATTTCAAAAATAAACATAGGAGAAAACGATGACAGCTAAACTCATTGACGGTACAGCCATTGCGAAAGAAGTCCGCGAAGCGGTTGGGGCAGAGGTCGCCGCACTTGTGGCAGCGGGTTATCCCCCTCCGGGGCTGGCTACAGTTTTGGTGGGCGAAAATCCGGCTTCAGAAGTGTACGTGGGCATGAAGCAGCGCATGTGCAAAAAATTAGGTATGGAATCTTTCAGCTACACCCTCCCGGTAGATGCTTCTCAAGAGGAGGTTGAAGGACTGGTGAAAGAGTTGAACGACAACCCCGCGGTGAATGGTATTTTGGTGCAATTGCCGTTGCCCAAACACCTGGATGAGGAAGCCGTGCTGCGCACCATCAGCGTAGAGAAGGATATTGACGGTTTCCACCCCATCAATATCGGACGCCTGGCCCAAAAGGGGCGCGAACCCCTGTTTGTGCCCTGCACCCCGGATGGTTGCATGTACCTGCTGGAGCACAGTGGCGTGGAATTCAACGGGGCGAATGCCGTGGTTTTGGGGCGTTCTAACATTGTAGGCATGCCCGCAGCTCTATTGCTGGTCAAGCGTAATGCTACCGTGACCATTTGCCACTCGCGCACCAAGAACCTGCCCGAAGTCTGCCGCCAGGCTGATATTCTGATCGCCGCCGTGGGTCAGGTCGAGATTGTCAAAAAGGATTGGGTCAAACCCGGCGCGGCCGTTATTGATGTGGGCACCCACCGCATCGATGACGACACCAAGGAAAAGGGCTATTACCTGACCGGTGACGTGGCTTTCGACGAAGTCAACGAAGTGGCGGGCTGGATTTCACCCTCACCGGGTGGTGTTGGTCCCATGACCATCGCTATGCTGATGCGTAACACCGTGCGTGCGGCCAAAATTGCTCACGGTTTAATCGAAGTGTAAAACTGGGAAATCGGTAACTGGGTGAATGACT
>DOTA01000013.1:0-1456 GCA_003513015.1 Chloroflexota bacterium | reverse complement strand
GCGCAACAGCCTAACATCAAAAATGTTGCCAAAATCGCCGAAGAAGTAGGGATTTTGCCCGGCGAACTCGAACTCTATGGCAACTACAAAGCCAAGGTTCGCCTGGAGATTCTCGACCGCCTCAAGAATGTTCCCGATGGCAAATACGTTGATGTGACCGCCATCACCCCCACGCCTTTGGGTGAGGGAAAATCCACCACCATGGTGGGCCTTTCCGAAGCTTTAGGTGCTCACCTGGGCAAGAACGTCTTCACCTGNNATCCGCCAGCCATCTCAAGGTCCCACCTTTGGCATCAAGGGCGGCGCGGCTGGCGGCGGCTATAGCCAGGTTGTCCCCATGGAAGATTTCAATCTGCACCTGACTGGTGATATTCACGCCATCACCGCCGCCAACAACCTGCTGGCCGCGGCCATCGATGCCCGCATGTTCCACGAAGCCTACCAGGATGATGAAAAACTCTTCAACGCCCTGTGCCCGTCGGATAAAGAAGGCAACCGCCGCTTCTCCCCCTCGATGCTCAAACGCATCCAAAAATTGGGCATCGAAAAAACCGACCCCAATGAATTGACCGACGAAGAGCGCAGCCGTTTCTCCCGCCTCGATATTGACCCTGCTACCCTCACCTGGCGGCGGGTGGTCGATACCAACGATCGGTTGCTCCGGGAAATTGAAGTGGGTCTCGGCCCCGAAGAAAAAGGCCGCTCGCGCCGCACCGGTTTTGATATCACCGTCGCCAGCGAAATCATGGCGATTTTGGCATTGACTACCGGCCTGGCTGATATGCGCGAGCGCATGGGCAACATCGTTATCGGCACCAACAAAGCTGGCGAAGCCGTCACCGCCGAAGATATTGGTGCGGCCGGAGCCATGACTGTGTTGATGAAAGATGCCATCATGCCCACTCTGATGCAGACCCTCGAAGGCACCCCCGCCTTCGTGCATGCCGGGCCATTTGCCAATATCGCCCACGGCCAAAGCTCCATTATCGCCGACAAAATCGCCATCAAACTGGCTGATTATGTGGTTACTGAATCCGGTTTCGGCGCTGACATTGGCATGGAAAAATTCTTCGACATCAAGTGCCGCTACTCNNCTCAAGATGCACGGCGGCGGCCCCAAAGTCGTTGCAGGCAAACCATTGGCCCCCGAATACACTGAAGAAAACCTGGATCTGCTCAAAGCAGGCGTGGGCAATTTGCAGCGCCACATCAAAAACGCCCGACGCTATGGTATCCCTGTGGTAGTGGCCGTCAACAGCTTCAAGGATGACACCCCCGCTGAAGTCGAACTGGTGCGTCAGGCTGCCATCGCTGCCGGTGCCGAAGATGCCGTGGTCTCCCGCCACTGGATGGAAGGTGGCAAGGGTGCCGTGGCTCTGGCTGAAGCGGTTGTCAAAGCCTGCGAAAAGCCCAGCGATTTCAAATTCCTCTACCCGCTCAAGGGCACCAGCATCAA
>DOTA01000062.1 GCA_003513015.1 Chloroflexota bacterium | reverse complement strand
TGGGTTCGCCATAGTTGTTATGCCAATAAGTGGAGTGGATGGCTACGCCTTCGCCCACGAAGAGCGAAGTCCAGCCCACCGCGGGCACATCCCAACTGCCCGCAGCGGTGCTGCCACCCATGTGCAGCGAAAAAAGTTTGCGCCAAATTTGAAATCCGGGGGAGGGATAGGGCGAAAGTGGCGTGGAACCATTATCTTGCCCGGATGAAATCCGGCAGAAATAGACTTCAGAGTTGCCCTCGAAGCACGAGAGGGTTTGTACACCCCAACCCACATCGACCACCACGCGCTTGTCGCTCACCTCCGGGCTGATGGGGGCCACTTCTTCGGGCGTGATGCGGCGGAAGGCTTCCGCCGGGCACCAGAAAGCATCTCCAGGGTTGCCGTAGCGCTCATTGACGCGATACCAAAGACTGCCGTCGGCCTCGGTTTTGATCTGGTCAATCCACAAAATTTGGCTGTAATAGAAGCGGTAGGGCTGTCCGTTGCTTTCGCGATGCCGCCACCAGGCCGAACGCACCGGCGGGTTATCGATGAGGGCATCTACATAGGGCACGCTGACTTCTACCCACATACCGGTCTGATCACCCATTTGAGGCAGAGCGTTCACCGGAGTTTGGGGTAAGTTTTCTACGGGCTGCAAAAAGGGACTCCAGATGTAGCCCTCGGGGGTTTCGACCCAGCGCTGATTATTGCGCCAGGGCCAAACCCCAATCGCTTCTTTGATCCAGGGGAAAACCATATCTTCGTAAACGGTTCCCAGGGTTTCGCTGTCATAAGCGGGACGGGCCTTGAGTTCCGCGGTGCCAACACACACGCGCCCCAGGCGCTCAGCTTGCGGGAAATCGGGCAGGGCGAATAATTTTGTCCAGGGGCGCAGCGACAGGCTGCCCAGGCTCAAGGCCGTGAGCTTGAGAAAATCACGGCGGGTCAGGTTGCGATGAAGATTATTTTTGTGCATATGAGCACCTATTCTACTCGTTTTGATGGCTTTAAGGATACCATTCTTAGATTAGAAGCGGCTAAATTTGTTTGCCTTCGACATTTGAGAGCGCTTACAAATTGGGGAATCTCGGTCATTTTTTATAATTTCACCCTTCCCAAGGCGGGTTGGTGCTCCCTGAGAGCGAAAAGATCTGATTTTTCAAATTTCTAATCTACCCAAGCCTGGTTTTCACGCTAATATCACGCAGATATCACGCAAAAATCACGATACCTTTTCATAATGTATGAGGCTGCAAATTAGGCGGTTATGCATTATTGCCTCGTCAACGAAAAAAGCGTTCAATTACGCATTCTATTTAAGTTCCCAAGCAGGAGAAAGGAAAAATATAATGACTCGGAAAATTGGTTATATTACAATCGTGATCGTTCTCGCGCTGCTGTTTGTCGCCGGAACATTTGGGGTGGGCACCGCTCTGGCGGAAGAAACCGAACCATGGGTGCCAATGGCAATGCCAGGGACGGTTGAAGGCGTTGGCGTGCAATTTGAGGTGACGGATAGTGAATATTTGAATGTCACCCTGGATAGCACGGAGCTGCTTACGGCCAGCATTTCATCTGTTCCAGCCGTGATCGAACTACGCGTTGAGGCCGCACAAGGCGCGCTAGAAACTCAGCTAACTCTAAGCGGGCTGGTGCCGGGGTTGGAGTATCACCTGTACACCGACAGCCTGGAAAACCACGTGATCACGAACGCCGATGAGTCTGGCAGCCTCGCCTGGACTCAGGAACTGATTGATCCCCACTTGCTTTTCATTCAGACAGTACCCAGCACCATATTCATTGCTGATTCAACGAACGGAAAGCAATGTGCTCAGGTTGGTCACTGGGATGGGACTACGAAAACCTGTACCTTGGAACAAGACGTGGCAGATACCATAGAAATTCAGAGCAGCGGCATCACCCTGGATGGCGATGGTCATAAAATAACGGGGGTTTCGAGTAAGGACGCAGGCATTTATATCCCCGGTACTATTAAAACTGCGACTACCGGTGTGACCGTAAAAAATCTAACCATCGAAGGTTTCGCGAATGGCATTAAACTCAACAACGCAAAAAATTGCACGTTGCGCGGAAACACAATCATAAATGTATCCAATAAAGGGATCGAACTATTTCCTCAGAATGTTAAATTGGGTGGTGGCAATCTTGTAACTGGAAATCAGGTTCTAGGTGCTGAATATGGCATAGATAATAAAGGCTCTAACTTTTTCCAACGCAATACCATCCGTTCCACGGAGGCCGCTCTCAATGGTGATGATTTAGGTAGCTTCTATAACAATAATCTGATCGACTACCAATACCCCTTCTGGTCAACGAATAGGAGCCAAAGCCTATCCGCGGCGCTTCCATTTGGCGGCAACTATTGGTCCAGTTTTGATTCTGCCATTGAAGGTTGTGCCGACCTAAATGCAGATGGTTTTTGTGATGCAGCTTATTTGCCAATCTCGCACAATGATCAAGTCGCCGGGGTAGACTCCTTCCCCTGGACTACTCAAGATGGCTGGCTGGATATCACGATCAATGCCCCGGTCGATCCCATTATGTACGTAGATGGAGGTGTTATCGTTGATGTCAGCGCAAACTTCAAAGATGTGGATGTCAACACCAGCCACACCGCCATCGAATGGGCCTGGGGTGACGGCACCACCAGCCCGGCAGCAGTAGTAAATGAAGTAAACGGCGAAGGCGAGGTCAGTTCTGCTTCACATATCTATACATCCACGGGTGTTTATGAGATCACGCTGACCATGAAGGATAACCCTTATCTTTCAACCGTGGTGAAAAGCTACCAGTATATTGTGATCTACGACCCCTCAGCCGGTTTTGCCACCGGTGGCGGTTGGATCGAATCTCCCGCGGGCGCTTACGTTCCTGATCCCACAATGACAGGCCAGGCGACCTTTGGTTTCATCGCCAAATTCTATCGCACCCGCACGGGCGGAAACGAATTGAGTGGCAACACCGTGTTCGAATTTCATACCGCGAACCTGCGCTTCACCAGCAGTTCCTATGACTGGCTGGTGGTAAACGGCAGCAAAGCCATCTACCGGGGTTTGGGTTACATCAACGGAGACGTAACCAAACTCTATAGCTTTATGCTCACCGCCCAAGATGAAGGCGACACCGGAGACAAATTCCGCATCCAAATTTGGGATGCCGACAACGGTTTGATCTACGATAATAAGATCGGCGCGCTTTCCAATGACCTGACCGCCGGGACGGTGATCAGCAGCGGGAGTATCATCGTTCAAACCAAATCCAAATAAAACTAAAACCAGGCTTTCAACAAGGAAGCCCCTCTTAGCGGGTTTGGGTGCATTTTCTCACCCAAACCCGCTTCATTTTGTAGGCTCTGCGCTGACCCATTCCCTTTGAGTTAAATATCTGGCTACCATAATCCACAAATTTTTCAGATCGCCGCACCTTCCGGCGAGATCGCCCCAAAAGGAGAACTTATAGCCCGAATTTCCGCACATAAAGAAAACTTATAGGGAAAGATCGCCGCGCCTTCCGTCAAGATCTCCGCAAAAAGCGCACTTATCGTCCAAACATCCATCTATAAGGAATACTTATGGGGAAAGATCGCCGCCCTTTCGGGCATGATCGTCGAAAAGCTCATTCGGCATTCTCCATCTCGCATTCGCCACTCCCAGCACCGATGGTATACTGGCTCAAATGAACGGGTTCACCACTTTTTTGGGACACTTTCGCCAAACGCCGCTGCATCTGCAACTACGCCGTTATCGTTGGCTGGTATTTCCAGCGGTGCTGCTTCTGGCCGCCATCCATCAATTTGCGCTCTATCTGGTCGCCGAGGCTTTTCCGGTCACCTGGCAGTGGTGGGTGCAATTGCTGGTTTACGCCCTCACTGGCAGCCTGGCAGCCTGGGTGGGCCTGACCATTATCGCAGAGGCTGCTGCCCAACGCTTCGAAGCCGAAGCCGAACTGCGCCAGGCCTATGCCGAACTGGCCCAGAACCACGAAAAATTACTGGCCCTGCACAACCTGGGCGAGCGCGTGGCCAGTGCCGATGACCAACACACCCTCCTCGAAATCGCGGCGCGTGCCCCCCTGGAACTCACCGCGGCGCGCGCCTCCACCGTAATCACCTTCGATGCCGCCCACGACCGCCTCAAACTCGATATGGCCTGGGGTCTGAGCGACACCTACCTCAAAGCCCTGCGCCAACAACTTGAAAACGGCATCCCCGCCGGGCGCTGCCAAACCTGCACCAGCCTCAAAACGCAGGTTGAAAGCGATTGTCCCCTGTTTCGCGGGCTGCAACCCACCGCCCAAAACGAAGGCCTCCAATCCCTGATCTGCCTGCCCGTCACCCACGATGAAGAACGCATCGGCATCATCTCGGCCTACTTCCCCTCTGCCGACGGCCCTCCCGAAGATCAGGTGCGCCTGCTCAACATTTTGGGCGGCGTGATCGCCACCGCCCTCGAAAACCTGCGAGCGCGGGCTCGCGAAATCGAAACCGTCCACGCCCTGGATCGGGCTACCAACCGCGCCTTGCTAATGGATGAGAGCAACGCGCTGGATCAGATTGCCGCACAAGTCTTGCAAATCGCGGTTTCAGGATGGGATGCCCAAGCCGGCGCAGTCTTCCTTTGGGAAGAGGATCAAACCTGGATTTGCCGCACCACTCTGGGGTTCCAGCGTGATCCCGCCCATCCAATTTTTGAGGCGGCCCTGGAAATGTCCCGCCAAGCACAGCAATCCAACCAGATCATGATCCACGCCGAACTGGAAAACAACCCATCCCACGGCTTGCGCTCGATGGCCGCCGTGCCCCTGATCACCGAAGGCCAAATTCTGGGGGTACTCTTCTTGGGGGCACAGCGCCGCCGGGCGATCAACGAAAGCCAGATCGAGCTGCTCAACACCGTGGCCCATCAGATTGCCTTGGCGATCCGCAATGCCCAGCTTTACGCTCAGCTTAGCCAAATGGCGGTGCTAAAAGAGCGCTACCGGCTTTCGCGCGAATTCCACGATGGTTTGGCCCAAACCTTGGGCTACCTGGGATTTCAAGCCGAACGCCTCGAGCAACTGGTAGCCGACGAGCAGAACGCCGAGGCTGTGCGTGAAATCAATGCCCTGCGCCAAAGCATCCGTGATGCCTACGCCGATGTGCGCGAGGCCATCGATGGCCTGCGCTTGAGCGTGGAAAACCCCGGCCAGATTGCCTCCCGCCTGGATGAATATTGTGCGGCCTTCTCCCGGCAAACCGGCCTCCAGGTGGAATTTCGCGCCGAACCCAAAGATATGGCAATTGATTCCGCCACGGCTTTGCAACTATTGCGCATCGCTCAGGAGGCCCTCACCAACACCCGCAAACACGCCCAGGCCCAAAAGGTGCGCGTAGAGCTGCAGGCAGAGCAAGGCTCTTTGCAACTTGTGATCAGCGATGATGGCCGCGGCTTCCCCGCCGAAAGCCGCACCGAGCGCGCTTATCACAGCTACGGTCTGACCAGTATGCGCGAGCGCGCCGAGGGGCTGGGCGGCTCCTTGAGTGTGGCTACCAGCCCCGAGCAGGGCACGCGCATCACCGTGGAAGTGCCGGCGAAAGTTGCTATTGGGTCGTTATGAGTTGGAAATATTTTTTAAAAACCCTTCTGCGAAATGTAATTCTCATTTTCGTAATCACTATGCCGCTTTTAGGCCTGATCGGTTATTTTACAGGCGGCAAAGCGGGGTTCGTGCAAGGCGTCAATTGGGGTTTTGTGCTGGGATTGGTAATTATGCCGTTTATGACTTTTGTATTGATTTATCGCTATTGGGCGAAATCTGGCGCAAGA
>DOTA01000090.1 GCA_003513015.1 Chloroflexota bacterium | reverse complement strand
CGCTTCTTCGAGCAGCAGCGCATCCTCTAGCAGTCGCTTGGCCGCCGCCGCCGACCTGCCCTGCGCCCGGAATCCACCCAGTTGATGCACCGATTGCGGGGTCAGCCCCAGATGCCCCATCACCGGGATGCCCGCGCCTACAATCGCTCGGATAGCCTCCAAACGCTCGCGCCCACCTTCGAGTTTGACGGCATCCATCCCAGCCTCTTGCAGAAAGCGCCCAGCATTGCGCAGGGCTTCGGCGGCTGAAATCTGGTACGACATGAAGGGCATATCCCCGATGAGCAGCGCACAACTGACTCCCCGCGCCACAGCCTTACAATGATGCAGCATATCATCCATCGTGACGGGCAGTGTATTTTCGTAACCCAGCACCACCATCCCCAGCGAATCGCCCACTAAAATCGAGTCGATCCCGGCCCGGTCGATGGCCAGGGCGGTGGGGTAATCGTAGGCCGTCAGCATGGTGATCGGTTCGGCACGCTGCTTCTTTTGCCGGAGGGTGTGAGCCGTAATTTTTTTGCAGTTTTCAGGGTAAAACTGGGAAGGCATAGTTGTCATGGGATCAGATTTTCCTAATAAGCAGGCGTCTTTTTGGTTTGCAGAGGGATGATTTCAGATATTAAAATGATAACACAGAGCCAAATCGCGGGTGCATAAGATTTGTTGTTTCTAAGATTCCGGCCAGGAATGCCAACCTGAAACCACCCCGGATTTCGGCTGGTACATTAATTTGACATTATCGAAAATAACGTTCTGAGCCTGTCGAAGGATGCACACTTATTCCCGATAAAAACTATTGAAAGCAACTTCACCATTGCAAATCAAGAAACCCAGAGCAAGGTGCAAACCATGAGCCATACCGATCCATTTGGCGGGGAATTTGTCTGGCAGCCAACGCCGGATTATGTTGAAAACACCCACCTCACGCATTTTATACGCCGCGAGGGAATTGCCAGCTTTGATGAATTAATGCGGCGCTCCACCCAAAATGTGGCCTAATTCACCGAAAAGCACTTGAAATTTATGTCACTCTGAGCGCAGCGAAGAGTCTTAGGGCCTAGGCAGAGATTCTTCACCCCTAACGGAATTCAGAATGATAGGTCATTAAAGAACATTCCGGAAACCATTGATGTGTTTAAACTTGGATCGAGGTGGATTTCGAAGCTTCCCGAACTTCAGCGGCGGTCACTTCCCGGCCCAAGATGCTGGAGAGGTAGATACCCTCCGAGATGAGCATGGTGTTGAGGGCCAGTTCAGCCGTGGGGAGCAAATCAACCCGGCCTTGCAAAGCGGCCACCCAATGGTGTTGCGGGCTGTCATAAATATCGCCCTGTTCCTGCACATTGTGCAGCCGGTAATCGAATTCATCCAAATCCACACTGCTGCTAAAGGAGAGATCACCCGCACTGTGGAAATACCCAAACGGTTCCAGGCGCACCCCGCCCTGACTGCCCACGATGAAGGAACCTTCAAATCCATCCAAATGGATCGCCCAAGATTCCATGATATCGAGGGTGACGCCCTCCGCGAAGCGCACAAAGCCCATGCCCAACTCTTCCACGTTATAATCGCTGAGTTCACGGCGCCGGGCATCCATTTCGGTTTCTTGATAAACTTTCCCGGAGATGCGCAACGGTTGGGGGTTATCCAGCAGGTACAGCATTTGAATGATGTGGTAAACGCCCATATCGTAGAGCGCGCCACCGGAGGCGTTCTCTTTTTGCACGAAAGTGGGCGTGCCATAGCCATCTACATAGGGGCGGCCGCGACGGCGAAAACCATACGAACGGGCGTGATAGCGCTGCCCTAGCAAGCCCTGGTCGATGAGGGTGCGGGCCGCTTTGGTTTCAACTTCAAACAATAAACGCGATTGTATCGCCAGTTTAAGACCTTTTTCTTGGGCCTTGTGATACATCGCTTCGGCATCGACATACGAACCCGCCATCGGTTTTTCACAATAGACGTGTTTGCCCGCTTCCAGCGCGATCACGCTCACGGGCATGTGCAAATTATTGTGCAGACACACATCCACGGCCTGGATATCGTCACGCGCCAGCATTTCTCGAAAATCGGCGTATTGAGCGGGGATTTCGTACAAATCTGCGACCCGGCTCAACTCCGCGGCGTTGATGTCCGCCACGGCCACCACTTCCGCGTTGGGGATATTTTTGTAATTATCCAGATGATGCTTGCCAATTTGCCCCACACCGATACAACCGATCCGAGCTTTTTCATTCATGGTTTGTTCCTCTCATCAAATAAGTTCCAAAAATCCGCAGCAATTGCCTACCAACTCAGCTCTTGCAGGTATGCCAAACTTTGTGCGGCGCTGTCCCAGACATCGTAGCCTTTTTCTTCTTGCTCGAAGATATACCATTCCGGCTGGTGCAACCCCTCACAAACCTCGAAATCTTCAGCCCAATTTACCTGGCCATCTCCGATGGCCGCCGGGGGTTTTTCCGCGGAATATTCTTTCAGGTGCACCAGTTTGGCGCACTGACAATGTGGATACCCGTTTTTTGGCTGGCGGCGAGAAGCTCTGCGGCGCTCCATTTGTCGAACATATCCGTCCAATTGAATTAGCGGCACAACTCCACGCCGGCAAAACTCAAGTTTGCCAGGCGCGCCAAAGTGGCGGGCAGATCATCCCCAAAATACTCCCGAAACGGCTAGATTTGGGTTGCAAAATTTTTTTCTGCAGGCTTTCCTCCAGGTTGGGGATTATATTGATTTTATCTTTGTTATTATATCGCCTTGTGTTCTGGAATCACACCGCGCTTAAGTGGAGCAAATGAAAAACAAAAATCCGCGAACTCGGCTAAAAATAGCGCTAATTCGCGGACAGAATATCTGTCTTGAGGCAGGAGCAACCCACCTGATTTAATCTGCGCCGATTGGCAGGGGTACGCCCAGGGGATAGTTGAGACCAGGGATCACAATCGAGTGCGGATTTTCTCTTTTTACGAGCGCCTCATCAATCTCGTATTGGCTGGTTCCCGCTAATCGTTGGATGATCTTGGGGTCGGTAATCACGCGGGCCACTTTGCCATCCATCATCTGAATCACTTTATCCACATACTTGCACATGCGCAAATCGTGCGTGACCATGATGCCCGCTTTTTGCTGCTCGTGAATCAGACCCGCGAAGATTTGTACAACCTGGAAGGCGCGTTCGGTATCCAGGCTGGCGGTGGGTTCATCGGCCAGCACCACGCTGGGGTTGTGGATCAGCGAACGGGCAATGGCCACACGCTGCTG
>DOTA01000263.1 GCA_003513015.1 Chloroflexota bacterium | reverse complement strand
CCCCAATCGTTTTGATGAAGGTTATGGACTAAATAATGAAGCCCTGACTGCACTCAAAGATAAGGGCATTGATCTGGTGATTACCGTAGATTGTGGCATCCGTTCCCTGGAGGAAGCGCGCCATGCCCGGAATTTAGGGTTGGATCTGATCATCAGTGATCATCACCACCCTGGGGCTGAACTGCCCGAGGCCCTGGCCGTGATTGATCCCAAACAAACCGGGGATACCTATCCCGAAAAAGAGCTAGCCGGTGTGGGCATTGCCTACAAACTAGCCGCGGCCCTCGATCAACAGCTCGAAAACACCAAATCACCCGCCGAGGATTATCTCGATCTGGTCGCCTTAGGCACGGTGGCCGATTTAGCCCCGCTGGTGGGCGAAAACCGCTATCTGGTGCGCCGCGGCCTGGAATTAATGCGCCAACCGCAGCGCCAGGGGTTGCTCTCGCTCATGGGCGTGGCTGGGGTCACTCCTCGGCGCGTCACCGCCTCGGATATTGGTTTTGGGTTGGGGCCGCGCCTGAACGCCGCCGGTCGTTTGGATGAAGCCCAAGCTGCCCTCAAGTTATTAACCACCCATGATGTTGCCGAAGCCAGCGGGTTGGCCCAACTCTTAGAGAAACAAAACCGCGAACGCCAGCAAATTACGCGGGTGATCCAAACCCAGGCTGAAGAAATGGCCCTGGAACGCGACCCCGAGGCCCTGCTGCTCTTCGCGGTTGATCCCGATTTCAATTCAGGCGTTGTGGGGTTAGCGGCCTCTCGGCTAACGGAAAAATACTACCGTCCGGCCATCGTTGGGCAGCGGGGCGATGAATTTACCCGCGCCTCCTGCCGCAGCATCGCTGAATTTCACATCACCGAGGCCCTCGATCAGTGCGCGGATTTACTCGAACATCACGGCGGGCATGCCGCCGCGGCTGGGTTCACCGTCCGCAATGAAAACCTGGATGAACTGGCAGCCCGTCTGACTACCCTGGCAACCGAAAAATTAGCCCAGCAGGATTTACAGCCCACGCTCCACGCCGATGTCGAAATCCCGCTTTCCCAGCTTGGCTCCACCTTATTAGAGTATCTGGATTGGATGCAGCCCACCGGTTACGGCAATCATCAGGCTTCCTTTGTGTCTCGCAATCTCAGGCCAGTGCGCTATCGCACCGTGGGCAAAGATAATGCCCATCTCAAATTATCGGTCAGTGATGGGCATGTGACCTTCGACGCCATCGCCTTTCGCCTGGGGGAATGGGCCAACCAGATGCCACAACGCATTGATCTGCTTTATCGCTTCGAGATCAATGAATTTAACGGGCAAAGAACATTCCAACTCAACATCCGGGATATTCAGGCTTCACGTTAAGCACAGGTTGTACAGGAGTTCACAGAGGGCCAGAAAACAATTTCTCCTGTCAACCTCCAACGATCAACCATTCTCACCGTGCTATAATCGAGGAACACTTCAAACTCCAATATTTCCTATTAACATTATCAAAAGGAGTCAGCGATGGGCTTTACGCAATCCGTTTCCGACCAATCTGGTGCGGCACCCGAGAAGAGTACCTCACGAACCTTCACGCCCGAATCCATCCAAAAGATCAGTGACACAGGGCTATCGCAGCTCTGGCTGCAAGATTTGGCACTCAAAATTCTCTACTTCCAGGGCTATATGGGTGGCTACAAAATTGCCGAGGCTATGTCACTGCCCTTTACAGGGATCACTGATCAAATTCTGGAAGCGCTCAAGCGTGAGAAATTTGTAGAGGTGCGGTCATCCCAAATGGGGCTAGGCGAAGGGGCCTACCAATATGCTATCACCAGTGCTGGGATTGCGCGTGCCCGTGAGGCTCTGGATCGCAGCCAATATGCCGGGCCGGCGCCAGTGCCGATTGATGTTTACAATCAAGCCATCAAACAGCAGGGGCAGGGACGTTTGACCATCACCAGCCGCTTGCTACGCCAGGCCCTCTCACAACTCGTGCTCTCTGAAAACACCTTTCAACGCATCGGACCCGCCGTCCACTCCGGCACATCCATTTTTATTTACGGCCCACCAGGGAACGGGAAAACTAGTGTAGCCCGCTCCATCGGCAAAATGATCTTGAGTACCACCATGTACATTCCACATGCCCTATACGTGGATGGGCAGGTTGTAAAATTGTACGATAGCGTAAACCACCAACGCGCGCCAGAACAAGAACCCGCTTATGAAGAATCGAACATGCTGCGCTCGGGCAAACGCCCCGACCCGCGCTGGGTGCATATTCGCCGCCCCTTCATCGTCACCGGTGGCGAATTGACCCTCTCTGGCCTGGATTTGGTTTTTGATGATACCAATAAATTCTACGAAGCACCCTTCCAGGTCAAGGCCAACGGCGGCATTTTGCTCATCGATGATTTCGGCCGCCAACTGGTGCGCCCGCGCGATCTGCTCAACCGCTGGATTGTGCCCCTCGAAAACCGCATCGACTATTTGACTTTGCACACCGGCCGNNAAAGACCTGGTGGATGAAGCCTTCCTGCGCCGTTTGCGCCACAAAATTGAAATCGGTGACCCCAGCTATGAAGAATACCGCGAAATCTTCAAGCGCGTAGCTCAGGCCAAAGGTGTCACGTATACAGACCAGGGTATGGCTTATTTGCTGCAAGAGTGGTACGTTAAGCGCGGCCGCAAACTACGCGCTTCGCACCCGCGCGACATCTGCGATCAAATCATCGATATCGCGCGCTTCTTGTCGCTCGAACCCGCCATGACCACCGAATTACTCAACCGGGCTGCAGAAGCCTATTTCGTGGAACTCTAAACGCAATCTCATGGTGATGAATTTACCCCGTCCAGCAATTTTCGCGCATCGCGGTGCCAGCGCCTACGCCCCCGAAAATACGCTGGCAGCCTTCAAACTCGCCGTAGATCAGGGCGCGGACGCCATCGAATTGGATGCCAAACTCTGCGCTGATGGGCAAATCATCGTGATCCACGATCAAACCGTGGAACGCACCAGCAATGGCGCTGGCAAAGTTGCTGACCTGCCCTTATCTGCCCTCCAAGAACTGGATGCCGGGAGCTGGTTCGGCCTTGAGTTCAAGGGCGAACCCATCCCCACCCTGGATGAGGTCTTCGAAGCTGTGGGGCAGAAGATTTTCATCAACATCGAACTGACCAATTATGCCTCCCCGCGCGATCTGCTACCCGATAAAGTTGCCGAACTGATTAAACGGCACAATCTGCAATCTCAAGTGATGTTTTCATCCTTCAACCCGCTGGCATTGCGTCGCGCCCATAAATTGCTGCCCGAAAATTTCCTAGGGCTGTTGACTCCTGCGGGGATCGCGGGCGTTTGGGCGCGATCCTGGCTGGGAAGTTGTCTCGTTCCCTATGGCGCACTGCACCCGGAACTCAAAGATGTCACCGTTAAATTAATCGCCCGGCAGCACACTAGAGGCCGCCGCGTCCACACCTGGACGGTCAACATACCCGAAGATATGGCACAACTCTTCCAATGGGGTGTAGATGGCATTTTCACCGACGATCCATTGCTGGCACAAAAAATCCGGGGGGAGGTGCAGGTATGATCCCCCTCAACTGGCTGAGCGAAGCGGCTGAGCGGATCGCACCTTACATTCGGCAAACCCCGCTGACTTACGACCCCGAATATGATCTTTATTTGAAGTGGGAAAATCGGCAAGTGACCGGTTCCTTCAAAGCGCGTGGGGCTTTCAATAAAGTGCTCACCCTGGAAGATTGGGAACGCGCCGCCGGTCTGCTGGCCGCTTCGGCGGGCAATCACGGGCAGGGCGTGGCGCTGGCGGGGCAAACTTTTGGCGTACCCGTGACAATTTATGCATCCGAGCAGGCCGTACCCGCTAAAATCGAAGCGATGCGCGCTTTGGGCGCAGATGTAATTTTGGTGGCCGGCGGCTATGGCGAGGCGGAGAAAGCCGGGCTAGCCCGGGCTGCCAAAAGTGAGGCCACCTGGGTTTCGCCGTATAACGATGGTCATTTGATTGCCGGGCAGGGAACCATGGGGTTGGAAATCATCCGACAATTGCAGGATCAGGCCCAATTCCAGATGGGAGTTTCCACCTGGGTGGTACCAGCCTCCGGGGGCGGATTAATCTCCGGGGTGGGCGCCTCCCTCTCCAATTTGGCAAATCGCCCCAAACTGGTGGGTGTGCAGGCAGAAAATTCAGCCTTTACG
>DOTA01000476.1 GCA_003513015.1 Chloroflexota bacterium | reverse complement strand
GTCGATCTCATCCGCCGCAATCGTATTTCGACGGCGGTAAACCGAGATCACCAGCGCCAACCCAACAGCCACTTCGGCCGCGGCTACGGCAAAAACAATCACCGCGAACACCTGTCCAGTGACCACCGCCGGATTGTTGTAACGCCAAAAAGTTACCAGGTTGATATTGACCGCGTTTAGCATCAACTCAATGCCCATCAAGATCAACACCGCATTTTTACGAGCCAAAACGCCATACAAACCAATACTAAAGAGCGCAGCCGCAAAAATCAAAAACCAGTTCATTGAAATCATCAGCACCCTCCTATTCTATTTTCGCCAGGCGATGACAATCGCCCCGATGAGAGCTGCCAATAACAAAACCGAGGCCAGTTCAAAGGGCAGTACATAGCCACTTGGCGAAACCAGGGCCTTACCAAGCTCAGCGATTGTTTCGCCGCCATCTGCCAGAAATGGCATGGTGTTATTGCCCTTGCCAGAAAAAATCAAAATTACAGCCAGCCCGGCAAACATAAAAAAACCGAAGACGGCTGCAATCGGCCAGTTTTTATTCACCTGAACTTCTTCTGCTTTGCCCACAGAGCGAGTCAACATGATCGCAAAGATCATCAAAATCGCAATCGCCCCGATATACACCATCACCTGAACAACTGCCAGGAAGGGCGCGCTCAATAAAACAAAGATTCCCGCCACACCGAATAGTGTCACAATCAGCCACAAAGCGGCATGAATCAAGTTGTTCGTGGTGACAACTTCCAGAGCAGCATATAAGGTAATCAGGGCAACAATCAAAAAGGCTATTTCTAAACCACTCATAGAGTGCTCCTGTCCTATGAATTTGCCGAAGCCGGGGGTTTGGGAGCCATTGCCACCGGGCGGCCTTCGAAAGTCTGCTGAGGCGGCTTGGATTGCTCCACCTGCTTCATTATTTGCACGGCGGCCCAGCCGATGAAAACATTGGCAGTTAACATCACCAGGGTAAAGAGCCACACATTTGCATTTTCCAACACCTTGACCAGAATAGCCGTAACCATCAAAATCACCAAAATCAGCGGGGTCAAGATCTTCCAGCTAAAGGCCAGCATATGGTCGATGCGGATACGCGGCAGCGAGAGGCGTACCCAGGTAATCACAAAATATCCCAGAAAGGCTTTCAAGTAGAAATACACAAAACCCAAAATCGGGTAAGTGGCTGCCCCAGGGCCACGCCAGCCACCTAAAAAGAAGGTTGCGATCAGCGCACCGATTGTGAAAACGTGCAAGAACTCGCCCACATAAAACATGCCGAACTTCATCCCGGAATATTCGGTGTGGAAACCGGCCACAATTTCCGATTCTGCTTCCAGTAGATCAAATGGAGCACGCCCGACTTCGGCCATCGAGGTAATCAAAAATACCAGGGTTGCGATCGGGGCCAGCAAAATAAACCAAACGTTCTGTGCTTCTACGATGCCGTTAATTCCCATGGAACCCGCTAACAAAACCGGGATTAAAAGCGCCAATACCATCGGAACTTCGTACGAAACCATCTGAGCCACAGCCCGCGCCGCGCCCAATAAGGCAAACTTATTATTGGAAGACCAGCCTGCCATCAAGATTGCCACGATACCGAAGGAACCTACGGCAATAATATACAACACACCTACATGGATATCTGCGCCTACAACCGTGGCAGCAAAGGGAATCACCGCCCAAATCAGCAGTACGGCAGCCACCGAAATTACCGGAGCCAGGTTGAAGGGCACAGAATCAGCCCCATCTGGGGTAATCATCTCTTTGGTCATGATTTTGATAACATCAGCAAAGGGTTGGAGCAACCCAAACGGCCCAGCCCGGTTGGGGCCTAGGCGGTCTTGGATACGCCCGGCAATTTTGCGTTCCACCCAAATTAGCAAAATCACCACGGTCATTGCCACCAAGCAAACAACCACCGCTCCAATGGCAAAGCTGATTAATTGCACAAGGGTCGAGGAAAGCCCCCACCCTAATAACAATTCTCGAAACCATTCTGAGATCAGATTGACTGGATCACTCATTCACTATCTCCTATCAGATTGCTTCGAACTCGATAAAAACAAAGAAAAAAGCTGAAGAAAATTCCATCAGCTTTTTTTGTTAGGCCCACTCCAACACACGTTTCCGCCAGGCATAGACCAAACCCGCCAGCAGAATCAAAATAAAGATGATGCCCTCAACCACCATAAACAGACTCAATTGCTTAAAAGCAACCGCCCACGGGAACAAAAACACGGCCTCGATATCGAAGACCAAAAAAATCAGGGCAAAAATGTAATACTGAACGCGGAACTGCACCTGGGAATCGCCTACGGTTTCCAGGCCACATTCATAGGTTTCCAATTTGATCGGATTAGGTTTACGGGGTGCGATCACCTTGGGGATCAGGATGGCAACCGCAGGTATCAGAGGAGCTACAAGAAAGAAAATACCAATATACAACCACGTATCGAGCATGTTCACTCCTTAGAGAATAGCAACCGCCAAAAACCTCTGGCAGTTGCTGAAATATATCCATAAATGAACTAGATAGCTCAAGATTACAGACAACGCGCTAATTCTACCATAGCAGATTTATCACATTAATTGGATTTGTCATTAGTTTCGGTGATGATTATCATAAATTCAGCTCATTATGGTGAATACATCCCAAAACCCGAAATTTTGGTGTAAACTAAAGAAATTTTAGTGCCTGATTGAATCCAATCTCTCTGAAATTTGGAGAGGCTTCCGTTAAACCACAAGTTAGCCCCTCTCAAAAGAGCAACTCGCTCCCGAGGAAATAATGACAGATGATTCAACCACT
>DOTA01000358.1 GCA_003513015.1 Chloroflexota bacterium | reverse complement strand
GCATCTTTCAGGTAGATATGTCGGATCTCGCCCTGGGGCAAGGGTGTGTTCCAGTGGATGAGGACCCGGATGCAGTTGGGCAGCCCTCCCGGAACGGGAATTTCACGCGCGCAAATCAAGGGGACACCTGACCATTCGAGTCGGTGCGCGGCCTGCGCGGGATACACGGCATCGAGTTCGTCGCTGACGGTAAACAAAATGCTCGCCAGGTCTTCGGTTTGCATTGATGGGTTGGCATCCCGAATGGCGAGCAACAACTCCCGCGTGGCGGCCAGAATAGCATCCGCTTCGTTGGCGGTGGCGATGGTGGCTCCACGAATTCCTCGAATTGACATTTTTCTACCTCCAAAATTTTGCTTAAACTCAGCATCTTGAACTGGCTGTAGGATGCGGGTTTTCATCCTGTGCATACTTCAACGGGCTCAGTATGCTTGGCAATCTGCAAAAAAAACCGCCCTGCCGTGGGGCAGGGCGGGTAATCACTTTTTTACTTGATCTTTCCGCTTAAGCGCCGCCAACGGCAGGCTGGTTCTCAGTGCCGTAAAAATAAACGTAGCTAAAAAAGCGGACAGAATTGGTCTCGTTCATGTTGGGCGGGATTTTACCGCCGGGCTGGGGATGTGTCAAGCGATTTGTACTGCAAGTAATACGGAATTAGTAGACTTATTTGAACAATTAGTTGAATCCCAATAATTTGTAGGCGATTTTCGCCGGATTCTCTAAAAATTCAATGGGTTTTGTGTGATAAGCTTAATCGCTGGTAACTACTCAGGCACCTCGCGCAATGTTATTTTTCACCACAAAGACACGAAGAAAGTGCAAAAAATTTGGTTTTTCTTGGTGCCTTCGTGGTAGATTTTAAAGCCATTTTTGTTGTCGGCTGGGCAGTTAATAAAATTTAGCCCTTACCCACCTAATCCGGTTTACCCCCTCATGACCCAACTCGAAATTTCTAACGAACTTTGGAACCAACTCGAAACCCTGCGCCAACGCTTTGATACCCCAACTCAGGCTGAATTCCTGGCGTTTAGCTTGAATGCTGCCCAAACGCGTTACTGGCTCGCCGTGGGCGCCATCGTCACTAGTGCTGATCGTGAAATTTTAATGGTGGGCAATGATTATGGCGGTGATGAACTCGTCTGGAATTTGCCAGGGGGTGCGGTTGATCCGGGGGAAGATTTACTCCAGGCCGTGCGGCGCGAACTGCACGAAGAAACCGGCCTAGCGGCCCTCGAAATCGGCCCTCTCGCCTGGATCGTGCAGGCCATCCGCCCCCATGATGTGCCGTTCATCATCGGTTTCGTTTTCGAAATCACCACCTGGGATGGCGAAGTCAGCGTTGCCAACGAAATCGAACACGGCGATGTGCAGCAAGCCCGCTTCATGCCTTTTGCAGAGGCTCTTGAGTGTATGATCCCTGGCAATCGTGCCGCCTTCCGCGATTGGCTGGCCACTCATCAAAACGGGCCGCGCCTCTATTTTGTCACACCTGAAGATACCCGGGAGATAACGCCCTAAGGGGCGCGATATAATCAATGATCTGCTCACAATTGAGAAAAACTGCGAGCAGCGCGCCAAAGTCTGGAATAGATTAAACACAAAGGGCACCAAGATCACGAAGGAAAACCTTTAGAAATCCTTACCCAAAACACAAGTATCATACCCGAACATCCGAGGAAAATCCCATGACCCCCACCGCCCTCCCCGATTTTTTTGCCGAACTCCAAACCCGTCTCAGCGGCGAGTTGCGCACCGACGAATACAGCCGCCTGCTCTACAGCACCGACGCCAGTCTCTATCAGGTGATGCCCTACGGCGTGCTCATCCCCCAAACCGTCGAGGATGTCCAGGCCGCCGTTGAGCTGGCTGCCCAATACAAAATTCCCATTTTGCCGCGCACCAGCGGCAGCAGCCTCATCGGCCAGGCCGTTAACGAGGCCCTGGTCATCGACTTCACCAAGCACCTCGACCAAATTCTCGAAATCAATACCGAGGAACAGTGGGTCAAAGTTCAGCCCGGCCTGGTGCTTGATCAACTCAACCTGGATTTACGCCCCTACGGCCTGCAATTTGGCCCCGACCCGGCCAGCAGCAACCGCGCCGCCATGGGCGGCATCGTCGCCAACAATTCTACCGGCAGCCACTCCATTCTTTATGGTATGACTGCCGATCATTTTTTGGAGACGGAGGTGATTCTGGCGGATGGAACCTTCACCCAATTCGGATTTTTGGAACCCGATGAAATCCAACGAAAGATCGCGGCCGGAAATTTCGAGGGTCAGCTTTACCAGAAAATCTCCACCCTCGCAGCCGATCCCGTTAAGCGCGCCATCATCCGCCGCGATACCCCGCGGCACTGGCGGCGCTGCGGCGGCTACAACGCTGACCGCCTGCTCGGTGGTGAGGGCGCCTCCTTTCTCTACCCCCAGGATCACCGCTTCAATTTAGCGAAATTACTCTGTGGGTCGGAGGGAACCCTGGGAGTGATGACCAGCCTCAAGCTGGGTTTGGTACTGCTCCCCAAAATGACGGCCATTGCCGTGATCCACTTTGACGATCTGTTTACTGCGCTATCCGCTGTCCCCGTCATTCTGGAAACCGATCCCTCTGTGGTGGAAGTCATCGACAATATCGGTCTCACCCGCTGCATGGAAGCGCCGCAATACGCCCGGCTGGTGAGTGGCTTTGTGCAGGGGCATCCCAACTGTATCCTGATTACGGAATTTTACGGCGAGAGCGAAGCCGAACTGCATGCGAAAGTCGATCATTTGAAGGCGCATTTACAGCGCCAAAGTGTGGGCGCCGGGGCCGTAACTTCGATTTTTGACCGCCAGGGGCAGCAAAACGTGTGGACGGTGCGCAAAGTGGCATTGGGCTTTTTGATGGGTGTAGAAGGCGATTTCAAGCCGGTGCCGTTCATTGAAGATTCTGCCGTGCCCGTGGAGCACCTGGCCGAATATATTCATAAACTTGAAGATTTCTGCAACAGCCTGGGTACGCAAATGGCCTACTACGCCCATGCCAGCGCCGGATGTTTGCATGTGCGCCCGATGGTCAACACCAAAATGGCGGCTGAAATCGCCAAAATGCCGCAGATCGTTGACTTCGCCGCCGATTTGCTGCGCGGCTATGGCGGGGCGCTCTCCAGTGAGCACGGCGATGGCCGCGCTCGCAGTTGGACCAACGAGAAATTCTTCGGGCCGGAGTTGTACGGCATTTATAAAGAGATCAAAGCTGCTTTTGACCCTGAAAATATTCTTAACCCTGGCAACATCGTGGATGCCGGGCCGATGACCGAAAATCTGCGCTACGGGCCAACTTACCAATTTTCGGCACAGCCCACCCATATTGATTTCAGCGAATATGGCGAAACACCCGCCTTCGGCTTTGACCGCGCTATTGAGCAGTGCAACGGTGCGGGCGTCTGCCGTAAAACCACCACCGGCACGATGTGCCCCAGCTTTATGGCCACCCGCGAAGAAGAACACAGCACGCGCGGCCGCGCCAATGCTCTGCGCGCGGCCCTCTCCGGGATTTTGCCGCCCGAGGCCCTCACCAGCGAGCGCATGTACGAAGTCATGGATTTATGCGTGGAATGTAAATCCTGCAAGGCCGAATGTCCCTCGGCGGTCGATATGGCCAAGATCAAATTTGAGTTTTTGGCGCGTTATTACGAGGTGCATGGCGTCCCCTTGCGGGCGCGGCTGTTTGGGGCAGTACCCACCCTCAGTCGAATCGCCAGCGGGCCGTGGGCGCCCCTCATCAACGCGGTGATGGGCAATCAACTGGTGCGCAATCTGATGGAAAAAACCTTAGGGATCAGCCGCCAGCGCGTGATGCCCAAGTTNNATCTCAGCCACCGAAGTTTTCGAGGCGGCCGGTTTCGAAGTGATTTTGCCGGGCCACAAATGCTGCGGGCGGCCTTACATTTCTAAGGGGCTGGTGGAGCAGGCCCGCAAAGCGGCTCGCGACACCGTGGATCGGCTGTATCACTTTGCGGAACAGGGGCTGCCCATCGTCGGGCTGGAACCGAGCTGCCTGTTGAGCATGCGGGATGAGTACCACCATCTGCTGCCGGGCGATCCCAAAGTTAAGCTTGTATCCGATCAGTGTTACACCTTCGAAGAGTTCATCAGCAAGCTAGCGGCTGAAGATCGACTGCACCTGCCCTTCACCTGTCAACAGCGCCATCTGCTGCTGCATGGCCATTGCCAGCAAAAAGCCCTGGTAGGCACTGATCCCAGCAAAAAGGCGCTAACTTTGCCGGAAGGCTATCAGGTCAGCGAGGTGGATTCGGGTTGCTGTGGCATGGCAGGAGCCTTTGGTTACGAGGCCGAGCACTATGAGATTTCACAGAAGATGGGCGAGCGGCGGCTATTCCCTGAAATTCGCGCGGCTGAGGCGGAAGCGATCATTGTGGCGGCGGGCACAAGTTGCCGTCACCAGATCGCCAATGGCACCGGTAAACAGGCGCTGCACCCCGCCGAAGTGCTGCGGCAGGCTATCAAGGTGGAAGGTGAATAACGGGCAGCGGATAATGCGCGCATTGCGTTTGGCAGAAACGTTTTCTGTTGTGCGGTGTTATGCCGTGTAATTGAACCAACCCCATTCTTTAGGAGAAACCATGTCGAAAATAGCGATTATCACGGATACCGATGCCAGTCTGCCTAACGCCATCGCTGCAAAGTACAACATCCAGCAGGTTCCCATCACGGTTCATTTTGGGGATGAAGTACTGGAAACCGGGGTGGATATCGATGATGCCGCCTTGTTTGCCCGCATCGATAAAGAAGGCCGCCTGCCGACCACGGCGGCTCCCGCGCCCGGAAAATTTATCACAGCCTATGAAAAAGCCTTTGCCCAGGGTGTCGATGAAGTGATCTGCTTTGCCGTCAGCAGCGAGATCAGCGCCACTTATAGTGCCGCTGTGACTGCCGCGGATGCGCTGCCAGATCGCAAAATCACGGTGGTTGATACGCGCAGTCTTTCCATTGGGCAGGGATTTCAGGCTTTGGCTGCGGCAGAAGCTGCTCAGGCCGGAAAATCCCAGGCTGAAATTTTAGCAGTGGCCCAAGATGTGTTAGCCCACTCCCATTTCTATGCTGCGCTGGCAACCCTCAAATACCTGGCGATGAGCGGACGGGTGGGGCAATTGGCAGCTGGGATGGCGGGGATGCTTAATATCAAACCCATCCTCAGCATTCAAGATGGCAAATTGGATATGCTGGAGAAGGTGCGCACAAAAAAGAAAGCCTGGGGGCGGACGGTTGAATTGGTTGCGCAGGCTATTGATGGCAAACCGATCGAACGCATGGCGATCGCACATGTGGCAGCTCCCGAGGCCGCGGCTGAATTTGAAACGCTCTTGCGTATTGCACTCCCCTGCCCAGACGAAATCCTCACCGTGGAACTATCTGCTGGGCTTTCGGTTCACTCCGGGGCGGGATTGGTGGGGGTTGGGGTTGTCACTGGGTAAGGTATCAACCTGAAACCAGATCATAATCATTGCGCCAAAAGCCGATTTGCTTTGACAGATCGGCTTTTGTGTGTAAAATCAGGCCATCCATGCCTGACCCAATACCTACAATTCTGCACAGTGACTCAAACTTGCTGGTGATCGACAAACCGGCCGGAGTGCTTTCGATCCCCGATGGCTACGATCATACGGTTCCTTATTTGGGGCGGCTTCTGGAACCGGCTTATGGACGCTTGTGGGTGGTACATCGTCTGGATAAAGAGACCAGTGGGGTCATGGTTTTCGCGCGCACCCCTGAGGCCCACAAAGCCCTATCCACTCAATTTTCTACGCATCAGGTTTCGAAAATTTATCACGCCATCATTGAAGGGCAACCCGAGTGGGATGATACCCTTCTCGATTTGCCCTTGCGCGCCAATGTGGGGCGGCGCAACCGCACCACCGTTGACATTGGCGAAGGTAAACAAGCGCGTACATTGTTTCGGGTTTTGGAGCGTTATACGGGGTTTGCATTGTTGGAAGCCAGCCCCTACACGGGCCGCACTCACCAAATCCGTGCGCATCTGTTTGATTTAGGATTTTCGATTTTGTCCGATCCGCTTTACGGTGCTGGGCTTATTTCACCATTTATTGGGCGTCTGGCGTTACATGCACGCACACTCTCATTTTGGCACCCGTTCTCCGGGGAGATGCTCACCTTCGAAGCGCCTTATCCAGATGATTTTAACCTGGGGGTTTCACAATTGCGTTTCATTGCCTCAACCACATAAAAAACCGCCCTCCATGGTTTTTATATCGAATTCCTCCGCTAATCCATAAGATTTCTATAAGAAACCCGCTTATCGGATCGGTGGTTTCTTGACTCTACTTTTCCCCCAATGTATAATCGTATTTGTTGTTTTAGCACTCGTGTATCGAGAGTGCTAAAAAGATTGGCAGAGATACATGCTGACTGAAAGACAAAAATTCATTTTAGCGTTGGTGATTCGGGAATTCGTTGATTCAACTCAACCAGTGGGTTCCAAGCGATTGGTGGAGGCTTATAACCTCGATTATAGTTCTGCTACCATTCGCAACGAGATGTCTGCGCTGACCGATTCCGGTTATTTGCAGCAGCCGCATACCTCTGCCGGAAGAGCGCCCACTGAAGAAGGCTATCGCTATTTTGTCAGCCAGTTAATGGGCCACACAACCTTACCAAGCAATGTAGAACGCACGATCGAGCACCAGTTTTATCAGGCGCGTAATGATTATGATCAATGGATGCGTCTGGCCGCCTCGATTTTAGCCCGGCAATCGCAAGCAGCCTCGCTGGTCACTTCATTGCACCCGGAACATGCCCGTCTCAAGCATTTGGAGTTGATCTCCACCCGCGGGCGGCAGGTTTTGATGGTGTTGGTTTTTGAAGGCGGCGAAGTGCGCCAGCAAATGTTAGCGCTAGCTGAGCCAGTCTCGCAAGATCGCCTGAGCCAGGTAGCCAATTGGCTCAACGAAATCGCCGAGGGTAAAGATGCTGAAGCGATTGCATCCATCATCAACCAGCGCGACGATGCCCTGGAGCAGGATATTTTGCGCCTGACCACCGATGAAATGCGTCAATCGGACAGTGTGTTAGCCGGAGAGATTTACCGTGACGGTATTTCGAACGTATTGGCCGAACCCGAGTTTGCCGAACCGGGCGTGGCCCACCGTGCCTTACGTTTCTGGGAGCAGCGTGCCCACCTTGAAGATTTACTTTCACAAACGGTGTTGTCGCCCTCCAGCGGCGGCATCCACGTTTTGATCGGCGGCGAAGGCACCTGGGAAGATCTCAGCGAATGTTCGGTGGTGCTTTCTCGTTACGGAGTTCCCGGCGTGGCTACTGGCGCGCTCGGCGTTTTAGGCCCCACCCGTATGTCGTATGCTCATACCATTTCCACCGTGCGCTTTGTCGCTGGTTTGCTCAGCGATTTGGTCGGTGAAACTTTATCGGAGTAGAAATGCCCAAGAAGAAAAAGAATCAACCCGAAGAGATTCGGGATGCGGAAAATTTGAAAGTGGAAGAATCCCCCAAAAATGGCTCCCAGCCTCAAGCTGATTCGGATCTCCCCGTGGAGGATCAGGATGAAGTTTTAGAGGGTGAGATAGTTCAGGAACCTGAATTGAACCTCGAGGGTGATTCTATTCCCCTGAAAGAAAAACTCGCTTTGGTGCAAGCTGCCCTGGAAACCAGCGAAGCAAAAGCAAATGAATATCTCGATGGTTGGCAGCGTGCCCAGGCAGAATTTACCAATTACCGTAAACGCCAGGAGCGCGAGCGTGAGTTGATGCGCTTTGAAACGGTCGGCCGGGTTGTTAAACGTTATTTGCCGATTGCGGATGATATGCAACGAGCCTTGAAAGATCGCCCGGTTGAAGGTGATGGTGTAGCTTGGGCTGAAGGCTTCGAGTTGATCTACCGCAAGTTGATGAGCATTTTGGATGCCGAAGGTATTACGCCGATTGGAGGCGAGGGCGAGATGTTTGACCCTAACTTCCAAGAAGCGGTGGTGCAAACCGAGAGTGATGAACATGAAAGTGGCATCGTGATCGAAGTGTTGCAAGCCGGCTATAAGATGGGTGAACGCGTGCTGCGGCCTGCCATGGTGCGGGTGGCGGCGTAATGGTTCGGTAGTTAGGTGCTAGATCGTTGCTTAGAAAAAAATACTCAACTGCTCAACTACTGGACTAACAAACTACTCAACTACTGGACAAACAAACTACTTAACTAACAAACTACACAACTAATTATGTTGGAGGAACAATACTCATGGGTAAAATTATCGGAATCGATTTAGGGACTACAAACTCTGTCTGTGCCGTAATTGAAGGCGGCGAACCAACCGTGATCCCCTCGGCGGAGGGTGAGCGCTTGGTGCCTTCAGTGGTGGCATTCAATAAAAATGGTGAACGCCTGACCGGACGTCCCGCTCGCAACCAGGGTGTTGTGAATCCCGAAAACACGGTCTCTTCCATTAAGCGCTTTATGGGCCGTAAATTCGAAGATGCCGAAGTTCAGCGTGCCAAGAGCATGGTGTCTTACAAAGTTGCCAAAGCTCCCAACGGGGATGTGCGCGTTATTTTGGGGGGTAAAGAATATTCTCCACCCGAAGTTTCTGCCATGATTTTGGCGAAGATTAAGGCCGATGCCGAAGCTTATTTGGGCGAGCCGGTAACCCAGGCCGTGATTACCGTCCCGGCTTACTTCAACGATGCCCAACGTAACGCCACTAAAGATGCCGGCAAAATCGCCGGTTTGGAAGTGCTGCGCATCATCAATGAGCCGACTGCTTCTTCACTGGCCTACGGACTGGATAAAAAAGCCAACGAAACCATTGCCGTTTACGACCTCGGCGGCGGCACTTTCGACATCTCCATTTTGGATGTGGGCGAAGGTGTTTTCGAGGTGCGTTCCACCAGTGGCGATACCTTCTTGGGCGGTGACGATTTCGACCTGCGCTTGATTGATTATTTAGCCGATGAATTCAAAAAAGAAAATGGTATTGATCTACGCCTGGATCGTCAGGCTTTGCAGCGCCTCAAAGAAGCCGCTGAAAAGGCCAAGATCGAACTTTCCAGTTTAGGGCAGACCGAGATCAACTTGCCTTACATCACCGCCGATGCCACTGGCCCCAAACACTTGGTGATGAACCTGACACGCGCCAAACTGGAACAATTGACCGCTGATTTAGTACAGCGCTCTTTGGACCCCGTGCAACGAGCCTTGAATGATGCCAAATTGAAGATTTCTGATATCGATGAGGTGGTTTTGGTGGGCGGTATGACCCGCATGCCTGCCGTGCAGGAAGCTGTTAAGAAATTTTTTGGTGGCAAAGAACCTCACAAGGGTGTCAACCCTGATGAAGTCGTTGCTGTTGGTGCGGCCATTCAGGCTGGTGTTTTGGGCGGCGATGTCAAAGATATTTTGCTGCTCGATGTCACCCCATTGACCCTCTCGGTAGAAACCCTGGGCGGCGTAGCCACTCCCCTGATCGAGCGCAACACCACCATCCCGGCTCGTAAAAGCCAGGTATTCTCCACGGCAGCCCACAACCAAAATCAGGTTGAGATCAACGTGCTGCAAGGTGAGCGCCCCATGGCCGTCGATAACAAATCGCTAGGACGCTTCATTCTAGATGGAATTCCCCCCTCGCCGCGCGGTGTGCCTCAAATCGAAGTGACTTTCGATATCGATGCCAATGGCATCCTCAAAGTTACTGCTCAAGATAAAGCCACCAGCCGCAGCCAGCACATCACCATCACCGCCTCTTCGGGCTTGAACGAAACCGAGGTTCAGCGCATGAAATCGGATGCCGAAGCCCATGCCGCAGAAGATCAAAAACGCAAAGAACAGGTTGAAGCTCGCAACAATGCCGATAACATGGCCTATCAGGCCGAAAAAGCCCTCGAAGATTTGGGTGACAAAGTGCCTCAGGATGTCAAAGATCAGGTTAACGCCAAGGTCGTTGAAGTCAAGAAAGTGCTTGAAGATCCCAATGCTTCAGCCGAAAAAATTCAACAGGTTACCGAAGAACTGACCAAAGTTGTGCAAAAGATCGGTGAGGCTGCCTATCAGCAGGCTGGCCCCATGCCCGGCGGTATGCCCGGAGCGGAGGATTTCACCCCACCTCCAGGTGATCAGCCCGGCCCCGCAGATGACGGTGTGATCGACGGCGATTTCAAAGATGCCTGATTAAGCAACAAGTTACAAGCGATAAGCTGCAAGCCGGGCCACGTAAATGGTTTCGGCTTGTAGCTTAAAACCTCTAACTTGAGACTTGAGACAAACGATGCCACGAGATTATTACGAGACCCTCGGTGTTCCTAAAGGGGCGCCCGCTGACGAAATCAAATCTGCATTTCGGAAGTTGGCGCGCCAATATCACCCCGATGTCAGTAAAGAGCCTGATGCCGAGGAAAAATTCAAAGAAATCAACGAAGCTTACGCCGTGCTTTCCGATGAAGAGAAGCGCGCTGCCTATGATCGTTTTGGTCACGCGGGTGTGCAGGGAGCCGGTGGCGTCCCAGATTGGAACACCGTGGATTTCTCTGATATTTTCGGGGATCTATTTGGGAACTTGGGCTTTGGCGGCTTTGGCGGTCAAACTCGCCGCTCGTCCCCCAATGCGCCCCGCCGCGGTGCTGACCTGCAATATCGTGTCAGTCTAACATTCGAAGAATCCGTCTTTGGGATCGAAAAAGAGATTGAAGTCACGCGTGATGAATCTTGTGAACATTGTCACGGCACGGGTGCCGAGCCGGGCACTTCCTCTGCACGTTGTGCTACCTGTGGCGGGCGCGGTGAAGTGCGCCAATCACGCCAAACTATCCTCGGATCGATGGTACAGGTCACGACTTGCCCAACTTGCAACGGGCGCGGCGAAACCATTTCCAGCCCATGCCGGGTATGTTCTGGGCGCGGCTTGGAACGTAAAAACCGCCGCCGAAAAGTTAGTATTCCTGCGGGGGTCGATACCAGCACACAAATCCGTCTCGCGGGTGAAGGACAACCCGGCGTTAACGGTGGCCCTCCCGGAAATCTGTATCTGGTGGTTCAGGTTGTGCCGCATAAATATTTCCGCCGCCGCGGCGACGATATCCTGCTTGATCTGAATATCAATATTGCCCAGGCCACCCTCGGGGATGAAGTCAAGGTCCCTACACCTGATGGCGATTCGTTGTTAAAAATCCCATCTGGCACGCAACCGGGGCAAATCATCAAAATGCGTGGTAAAGGCGTGCCGCATTTGCGTGGCAGCGGGCGCGGCGACCAGCTTGTGATTATCAACGTGGCAATTCCCAAAACACTTTCCCGCGATCAGCGCGATTTAATTGATAAGTTGGGCAAAAGTCTGGGCACTGAAGTTTCCCCACAAGAGCGCGGTTTCTTTGACCGCCTGAAAGATGTTTTGGGGGGGTAAAGGCGCGCGATTCACATGGAATGGCTCGAAGTCTCCCTCGAAGTTGATGGCGAAATGGCCGAGGCCGTCGCCGAAGTGCTGGCCCGCTTTGCTCCCAGTGGCGTGGTCATCGAAAGCATTGAATTGGAGCAGATCGCTTATGGTGTTGCGCGTCCTGTGGGGAATTTACGAGTCTGCGCTTATCTCGAAGTGGATGCCCAAATCGAAGAAACCCGCCAGCGCATCCTCGAATCGCTTTGGTATTTGGGGCGCATTCGCCCTCTACCCGAGCCGGCTTTCAAAATTATCGGCGAAGTCAACTGGGTCGAAACTTGGAAACAGCACTACAAACCCGTACCTATCGGGGAGCGCCTGATCATCGTCCCGGCCTGGTTGGATTCACCGGACGAAAGCCGCCTGTCCATTCGTATCGATCCGGGGATGGCTTTCGGCACGGGGACGCATCCTACTACCCAGCTTTGCCTGGAATTTTTGGAATCTTACACCCCGCAGGGGCGCGACATTCTTGACATTGGATGTGGTTCCGGGATTTTAGGGATTGCCGCCCTCAAGCTGGGTGCTGCCCGCGCTTTTGGTGTGGATGTGGAACCCGAGTCTGTTCTGGCCTCGCAAGAAAACGCAGCCATGAATGGGGTTGCCGGGCAACTTCAGGCTGCCCTCGGCTCTGTGGATGAAATCAGGGCGGGGGTTCTGCCCATTCGACAAGCCTCGCTCGTTTTGGCGAACATTCTCTCCCACATTCTCATGCGCTTATTGGATGCCGGCATGGGCGATCTCATGCTTCCCGAGGGAAGCTTGATCCTCTCTGGGATTTTGGAAGAGCAGGCTGAAGCCATGCGAGCTAAACTCACTGAACACAATTTGCAGATCATCGAGCAGCGCCAAATTGAAGATTGGGTCGCGCTGGCGGTAAAACGGGCAGCATAACTTACAGAACCGGTAGTGGACAGTGATTTGGGGGCGTGCTTACCCATCTGGGCATGATAAAATCTTGTCATGAACCAGGTCTTGCGCCAAAAAACTTTCCCCTCCGGTCAAACAATTCAACTTGTGCAGGGTGATCTTACCCAAGAAACAGTCGATGCGATTGTTAATGCCGCCAATAGTTATTTGCAGCATGGCGGTGGTGTGGCCGGTGTGATTGCGCGTTGCGGTGGGCCCCAAATTCAGCAAGAATCTAATGCGTGGATGCAGCAGCATGGCCCGGTCAGCCACGCCCAACCAGCCTATACCCGCGCCGGAAATTTACCCTGTAAATATGTGATCCACGCCGTGGGGCCGATCTGGGGTGCAGGGGACGAAGATGCCAAGCTGGCCGCAGCAATTCGCGGTTCGCTGCAACTTGCCGATGCCTTGAACCTGACCTCGCTGGCCCTGCCCGCCATTTCCACCGGAGTATTTCGTTTCCCCAAAGCACGCGCCGCCCGCATTATTTTGGAGACCATCCCGCAATATTTTGACGTACACCCCGAATCCGGTTTGGGGCAAGTGCGCTTAAGCCTATTCGATCAATCCACGGTGGAAATCTTTTTGCAGGTTTGGGATGCAGGTTAGCAGGGAAACAAAGTAGACAGGTATACACAGATTTGGTTACGTGTCTACTTGTATACTTGTTTTCACCCAAACCGACACCAAAACACCCCTTATGCTCACCTCTCCCAAGAACCCCCGCATTCAACAAATTCGCAAACTGCAAAACAGTGCGCATACCCGTCGGGATGTGGGTCTATTTGTCATTGAAGGCGTGCGCCTGGCTGAGGAAGCTTTGATTGCGCAGTGGCAGCCCGAGTTGGTGCTTTTTACGGATGATTTAGGTGACCGCGGGCAGCCAATTGTGGATAGTTATCGCCAGCGTGGCGCCGAAGTTTTGTCTGTTGCTTCTCAGGTGATGCAGGCCGCTAGTGATACGCAAACCCCCCAGGGGATCCTGGTGGTTTTGCCGCTCCCAAATTGGGAGTTGCCCGCGCCCCTCACGTTTGTGCTGATTCCCGATGGGTTGCGTGACCCTGGAAACCTGGGAACTTTGCTGCGCACCGCTCTGGCCGCCGGTGTGGAGGCCGTGGTTTTGCCATCTGGCAGTGTGGATGCCTTTGCTCCCAAGGTGGTGCGCGCCGGGATGGGTGCGCACTTTAAATTGCCGATTCTCTCGATGGATTGGGAAACCCTGGGGCCGCGCTTAACGGGATTGAATATTTTTGTGGCCGATTCTTCTGGGGGTACGCCCCATTACCAAGCAGATTTTGTGGCTCCCCTGGCCATCATCATCGGCGGCGAAGCCGAAGGGGCGGGGAATCAGGCCCAAAAACTGGCGACCAGCCGCATCCATATCCCCATGCCGGGTGATGCCGAATCCCTGAATGCGGCGGTCGCGGGTGCCATCCTGATGTTTGAAGTTGTGCGTCAAAGAGGCTGATCTGTTATGAAAATTCGCTCTATTACCTTTTTCGCCAATCCCGGTTGGCCGCTGGAGATGTCGTTCATTCGCCAGATTGCCGATTTTGTGGCGGTGGCACGCCCGGCTTTTGAAAATGCCGGTTTCGAAGTACAAACCATGCGGTTGGCCACGCCGCCCTTCCCGCATTTATTGCCCGATTGTTGCACAGAAACGGTGGTGGAATTTGCCCAGGCGCTGGAAGCTACGCTGCTGCCCTTGGGGTTTGAGTATCTTTCGATTGGCCCGGCCCTATTAGACGCGCCGGAGAGCTACGCGGTGATCCCTGAGGTGATTGCCGCTACCGAAAATGTGTTTACTTCGGCAGTGATGGCCTCCCGTGATGGCGGTGTTTCGCTCCCGGCTGTGCGTGCCTGCGCGGAGATCATCCATCAGTTGGCCCCCCAGGATGAAAANNTCCCTGATGGAAGCGCGCTGCAATCTGACCGAAGCCTTAGAAAGCCACGCCCAAAAGCTAAGCGCTGTGGCTGATGTGTTGACGAACCGTTTCGCCGATTCGCTGCACCTGCGCTTTGGCGGGATTGATTATTCGCTGGCTCCTTTTCCGGATGTGAAGTTTTCTTTGGGAACGGCGCTGGAACGTTTAGGCGTGCCCGCCGTGGGGTTGCATGGCTCGCTGGCAGCCGCGGCTTTTATGACAGATACGGTGGATCGGGCGGATTTCCCGCGGACAGGCTTCAGCGGTTTAATGTTGCCCGTGTTGGAAGATGCCACCCTGGCGGTGCGGGCCGCTGAAGGGTCGCTGACCATCAAGGATTTGCTGCTCTATTCGGCGGTTTGCGGTACCGGGCTGGATACTGTCCCGCTGCCCGGAGAGGCAACAGTTGAGCAACTCAACGCGGTTTTGGCTGATCTGGCGGCCTTAGCCCTGCGCTTGGATAAACCCCTGACAGCGCGCCTGATGCCCATTCCTGGTAAAGCCGCGGGCGATCCTACAACCTTTGATTTTGCCTTTTTTGCCAACAGCCGGGTACTGGCGTTGGAAGCGCAACCGCTACAGGGGTTTTTGGCGGGAGATGAGAGTTTTTCGATATCTCCCCGTAAAAATGGTTGAATAAAAGCGTTTGCTAAAAAGAGTGCTGGTTTGAAGATCAAGAAATACAGCTGAATCAAAAAACTCCCTGGCTCCTATGGAGCCAGGGAATGGCTAACTTACAGACATTTTTTTACTTCTCGCCAGAGAGAAGGTCGATTCCCACACCTACACCTGGAAGCCCAAGCGGCGAACCAGCTTTAGTCTCTAGATCGGTTTCAAAAATGATTTCAGGGGTTTTATATTCTTTTTTCGTTTCCATGATTTTGAGTCCTCCAAAAAGNNAAATCTGCAAGGTTTCACCAATTCCGTAATGGATAACAAGAACCTTTAACATCTTTAAGCCACCGAGACAGGTGTGTGCGTTAGGATAATCCTTTTTCGTGCTACCATGAAACCGAAAGGAAGATTCGTTTTGTCATATTTTTGAGGTGAGTGGTGTTTAACGAATAGTACGAGAATGTGAAAACTGGCTTGTACGGAGGTCTTCAGTGATTGTTTTGGTTGATAAACTTCGTTCGAAAATTGTATAAGCGAATCCATCGATGGTTTTTGAGAGTCTTTTTCAAGAGCATTGGTTGTGCTTGTATGGCGTGCTCTTTCGCCTTGTAGGAGACCATATGGAGGCTGAAGATTTGGCGTTGGAAGTATTTTGCTAATTACATCGCAGACTCGATCTTGTCTGTGCAACGAACGAATTAATCGCAAGTGGATGGCTTTACCGGGTTGGGACCAACCTGGGCTTGAATGCACTCCGGGCTAGAAAACGTTGAGAACGGTATGAACTTGAATCCGAGAAAATATTTCTGGATCCGGTGAGGCGGCGCATGGTGCGCGATGTCATCAAGGATTTGCGCCAGCAGGGTACCACCGTTTTTCTCAATTCCCATTTTCTTAGCGAAGTATAGGTTACCTGTGACCGGGTAGTTTTCAGTAAAAATGGAGAGATTGTGCGCACGGCCCGCATGGATACTCTTGTCGAGGGCGAGTTAACGCTCCAAATCCGGGCACTTAACCTAAACCCCGAAGTGGAGACCGGTTTAATCCAAAGGGGGTGTACCCTCCGCCGGGATGCGGATTTCCTCTCCCTGACGGTGGAGGGCGAAGCCGCTCTGCCAGCCATCAATCGCTACCTCGTGGCGCAAGGGGTCGATATTTACGCCTTCAGTCCCGAAAAAGTATCCCTGGAAGATTTATTTTTACAAGTTGTCGGTACCGAGAAC
>DOTA01000003.1 GCA_003513015.1 Chloroflexota bacterium | reverse complement strand
CATGGCAAACATCACAGTCAAGTTGCCGGCTTGCGAGCGAGTTTTGGCAAATGCGCCCAGCATCACGCCCAGAGCCACCGCCGATAGCCCGAAGGCCACCACAACCATGGTCAGGGCCAAGGGCGATTGTCCCCAATTGACCTTGAACACCAACGCGCCTGCCCCGATCAATACGAACATTTGCATGAGGCCCATCACAAATCGTCCGCTGATTTTGCCGGAGAGGATCGTGCTCTTGGATGACGGGGTGCTTAGCAAACGCCGCAGCGTGCCGCCCAGGCGCTCGTTGACAAACACCTCTGCGGCTCCCAGCAAAGTAATTAGAGTCCAGGTGACTAACTGTCCGGCAGAAGAGAGTTCAAAAGATGTGAACGAGGTGCGCTGCGCTTCAGGAGCCGTGGTAATTTCGCTGCGGGCAATCGGCGTAGCCATCACTTCGCGAGCCAATTTTAAGCTGTCGTTGAAATAAGCCTGGCGGTCGGCGGTGCTGGCAAAGGGCTGGCTGCGTTCCGCAGCTTCAACCGCGGAGACAGCCGCCATCACCACATTGCCGATCCTGCCGGTGGCGGTGTAGATGGCCTGTTCGATGGCGAGTACATTGGGATCATTGGGCGATTTGACCAGTTCCAATTCCACGGGCGTGCCGGAGAGCACTTCATTCTCGAACCCGGTGTGGATCACCAAAATTACGGCGGTTTCGCCATCCTTCAGGGCTTGATCGGCCTGTTCTCGGGTCTGGATTTCTGGGTGAATTACCTCGGATTTCTCCAGTTCGGCCATCATTTCGCCTGAAAGCCCCGATTGATCCTGATCAACCACGGGGACTACCCAGCGGGCGTCGGCGTTAGGATCGCTGTTACCGCCAAAGCTGGCGCCCAGAATGGCCGTAAAAATCATGGGCAAGATGAAGAAGAATAACAGGGCTGAGCGGTTTGAGAATTCAATTTTGATATCGTTCCAGGCCAGGGTAATAATTTTTTTCATGGGGTTGCTCCTATTGGGGCGTAATTCGTCACGAGTGCAGCGTTTTGTGGGTTGTGTGAAACTTGAACTCATGGCTTACAACGCATTTTTGCTCACTTCTTATTGATATTGCTTCCGAAAAATATAGGTCGAGATCACGAATAAGATGGCAAACATCGCGATCATTCCGCCCCAAAGTGGTAACAGTTCGCTCATGGTTGCACCCAGGCGGATGCTGTCAAAGGCTTCGATGCCCCAGGCATTGGGAGAGATCAGGCTGATGGTTTGCAGCCAGGGGGGAAGCATTTGCCGGGGGAAGAAACTACCGGAACTGATCGCAAAAACCAGGGTGATGGCGGTTCCCATAATATTGGCTTGAGCCGGGGTTTTGGAGACTGCGGCGATCAACATGCCCCAGCCGGTGGCCGCAGCCACCACAAACAGGATCGTGGGGACAACTACGCTTACCGGTCCCCAGTTGATTTGCAGCATCAGCAGACTGGCGACGAAGAGCACCGCAAGTTGGGCTACGCCATTCAGATAGATGCCGAAAACTTTACCGCCCAGCACTTGCGTAGAACTGGAGGGGGTGATTAACATGCGGGGTAAGGTACCACCCTCACTTTCAGCTAAAATGCTCTTGCCGCCATTGGTAATGGTAAACATCAGGAAGAGCAGGGCCATACTGGGGGCGATATATCCAAACCAGTCGAATTCAGCGCCGATACTGCCTTCGGCCATGCTGCCTTGCAGGGTGATAAAACGCTCATCTTCATTTTCGGTTGCTACGAATTCGCCTACATCCGTAAATTTAGATTTGGGATCGCTTGGGTTGAGCATTCCTGCCTTTAGCATTTGCAAAACTGAAACTTGCACGCCGGAGAACATGGCGGAGGCCCGGTTGATGAATTCATCTACCACGGTGCGCACCACACTAACGCTGGTGGGGCGGGTGGGGTTGCCATAAATTTCGATTACGGCTTGTTCCCGGTTGCTGCCCCAACCCGAGAGATCAGTTTGGTTGGCGGGTTGGTTGAGATCGTTATCAGCAGAATATCCGCTAGGCATGATGCCCTCTCCAAAATTTGCGGGGATGATGATTGCCGCGGCGTATTCATCCTTGTCTACAGCTGCACGAGCTGTAGCGGGGTCATCCATGCTGGTAGGGACGATCAAATCGGCTAAATCTTCGGATTCAAAAACATCCACAAGTTTTTGGCCGAATTCACCTTCATCCAGGTTGACAACGGCCACCGGAATGCCGCTGATGCCGCTGTTGTTGACGTTGCCAAAGGCGAAGATCATCACCAAGGTTAGGGCAAAGGGGGTGGCAATCGTCAGTATCAGGGCTGCAGGGTCACTCAGGGTGATTAATAAATCTTTCCAGGCGATGTTGAGTATCTTTTTCATCGGAAACTCCGTTTCAGGACAGGGAACGGAAGACCGCAGACCGGATCCGTCGTCTGTCATTGGTCTTGGGTTAGTCGCGCAAGGCGCGCCCCGTCAGGTGCAGGAAGACGGTTTCCAGGTTGGGTTCTTCGATATCGATGGAGCGCAGCCGGATTCCGGTTTCGTTGACTTTGGTAATCACGCCGGGCAGCGCCTCTTCGGCATCGGGCACCATCACCAGAATTTCGTGGTCAGTGGTGCTGACATTGATGATGTCGGGTAAGGTTTTCAGTGCTTCAACCAACGAATCGACTACGTCGCCTTCGCCGAAATGCAGGCGCAGAGCTTCATTTTCACCCACCATTTTGGTTAATTCTTTTTGCGTGCCGATGGCAATCAGCTTGCCCTGGTCGATGATGCCCACCCGGTCAGAAAGTTCAGCGGCTTCTTCCATGTAGTGGGTGGTGTAAAGCACGGTCAGGCCTTGCTGGTTGAGTTCCTTGACCATATCGAGGATGCGGCGGCGGCTTTGGGGGTCAATGCCCACCGTGGGTTCATCCATAAAGATCATTTTGGGTTTGTGGAGCAGCCCGACGGCAATATTGATGCGCCGCTTCATCCCACCGGAATAGGTTTGGATTTTGTCTTTGGCGCGATCTTTGAGATTGACCTGCTCCAAAACCTCTTCAACCCGGCTTTTGAGTTGATTGCCGCCCATGCCATACATCCGCCCCCAAAAGAGCAGGTTATCGCGCGCACTCAAGGTTTCATAAAGGGCGATCTCTTGCGGCACCACCCCAATCACGTTTTTTACGCCCATTGGATCTGATTTGATGGATTTTCCGTCGACGGTAGCATCACCATCAGTGGCTTTGAGCAGGCAGCTTAACATCGAAATTGTGGTGCTCTTGCCCGCCCCATTCGGACCGAGCAGGCTAAAAACCTCACCTTCTTTGATGTCAAAGCTGACTTGGTCAACGGCTAAAACATCGCTGTCGGCATATTTTTTGACTAAATTATCTACTTGAACAATGGTTGACATAAGATCCTCCTGGGATAGTGGACGAAAATGATTATTTTACTGAATAAGAGGATACAGGCTACAGGGTCATATTGCCTATTGCTAAAAGTCATGTGCAGGTCATGTGAC
>DOTA01000183.1 GCA_003513015.1 Chloroflexota bacterium | reverse complement strand
TGCTCAAGAAGCGTTTTCGCATGACGCCCAAAATTTCGTTCGATATCCCGCACTCGGTAGATGAGCTGCGCCGTAGCTCTGAAAACGCGTTTCAGTCGATCCTCGCCCAAGCCAGCAGCCTGATGAGTGAGCATTTGCCTTTGCCCCAGGCCGTTGAATAATTTGAATTGATGTGTGTGACCAATGTCCAGCGAGTACAAAATTTTCCCCCGATGATTCGCCGCAGCGTATATTTTGATTCGGATATCATGATATTTCTCCGGCTGTGGGGCGCGGCGATTTGATCTTATTTATCCAAATATTCCGCCAAAACGGTATCATGTCATTCCTTTATCATCAAAAACAAGATATCCAAAAGTGAGAGAAGCCATATGACAAAAAGAAGACGACTTTACCAAATTATTACCATCGTTATCGTGCAAGCGCTAACCTTAATGCTATTAACGGCTGTTCTGCCCGGGTTGGCAATTGAATCTTGGATTTCAGCCTTTGTAGTTGCCGGGGTTTTGATTCTGGTGCAGGCGTTTTATTGGTGGGCCTTCGTGACCTTTCTGGCCTGGCTGCCGGTTTGGCTGTACCCGATTCTCACGTTTGTCATCAGCGGCGGCCTGGTTTTCCTGGTGAGTAATTTTATTTCTGGGGTTACCGTTGATGGAATCGGCACCGGCATTTGGATTTCGCTAACCCTCACGGCGGTCAACGCCATTTTGGGTGGGTTGCTGTCCATCGATATGGATGAGCGCTTTGATATCAACGTGACCCAAAAACTGGTTAAGCGCCGTGGACAAATCACCGAAACGGATATCCCCGGCTTTGTTTTCCTGGAAATTGATGGCCTTGGTGAAAAAATCTTCCGCCGCGCCCTGGCGGAAGGCTACATGCCCACACTCAAACGCTGGTTGGATGAAGGCTCGCACACCATCACCGGCTGGGAGACGGAATTAACTGCCCAAACCGGGGCCATGCAGCCCGGCATTTTGCTGGGCAACAACGCTGAAATCCCCGCTTATCGTTGGTGGAACCGCAAACTGGGGCGCTTGGAGATGTCGAACAATCCCCTCGATAGTAGAGCGCTGGAAGCCCGCCTCAGCACTGGGCGCGGCCTGCTCTCGGATGGCGGGGCTTCGCGCGGCAATATGTTCTCCGGTGATGCCAGCGAAAGCCTGATGACCTACAGCACCCTGCTCAACCGTGAGCGTGCTTCCAGCCCGGGGTTTTATCTTTATCTGCTCAGCCCCTACGTGGTGGCCCGGTTGTTCACGCATTATTTTGGCGAAGTGCTCAAAGAATGGTGGCAAGCCGCCCAACAAAAGCGCCGCAAAGATCCATACATCGTCAAATCCCGCAATACCACCTACGCTTTTTTGCGTGCCTTTTTAGGTTCTTTCATGCAAGATTTAATTACCTATACCGTAATAGGCGATGTGCTGCGCGGCGTGCCTGCTTTGTATGCCCTATATGCCAGTTATGATGATGTCAGCCATTTTGCCGGTATGGAAACCCCCGAGGCCTTCGAAACTCTGGAACAAACCGATCACTATTTCGCCCGTATCGAACGCGCCCTCAAGCAGGCCCCCCGCCCCTACCATATCGTGATCCTCTGCGATCACGGGCAGAGCATCGGCCCAACCTTTAAGGCGGCCTACGGCCTGAGCCTTGAGGAAATCGTCAAAGGTGTCATCCAGGGAGATAAGAAAATCTTCGCTTCGCTAAACACCAACGAAGCCTGGGATAACATCAGCGCCTTATTTAATGAATCGGTCAACGCCAAAACCCGCACGGCGCGGGTTTTGCGCACGGCGCTGCGCTCCAAAGTCAACCAAGATGGCATGGTGGCTGTTGGGCCGGAGCGCGATCCCAACAACCTTGAAAAAGCCGAACTTCAACCTGAAGAGGCCAACATCGTGGTTTTGGCCTCGGGCTGCTCCGGGCTGATTAACTTCACCGATGCCCAAGAACGGCTCACCTATGAAGAAATTCAGGCGCGCCACCCCGATTTGATTCCTGCGCTGGTGAGTCATCCAGGCGTGGGGTTTGTGCTGGTGCGCTCGGCCAAAGATGGCGACCTGGTGTTGGGCAAAGAGGGCATCCACTTCCTCAAAGATGACACGGTCGAAGGGGTTGATCCGCTGGCCGTTTACAGCCCCAACGCCGCCCGTCACCTGAAGTTGGAAAGCAGCTACGAAAACTGCCCGGATTTGCTGGTCAACACCCAATATGATCCCGTGACCGAGGTGATCTGCGGATTTGAAGATCAAGTCAGCCACCACGGAGGTTTGGGAGGCCCGCAGAATTTTGGGTTTATTTTCCACCCCAAAGCGTTATCCGCGCCCGATGAGCCGATTATTGCTTCTACCGGCGTCTACAAATTGATGCGCGGCTGGCGCGAGCAGGTGCAGGGTTTAGAACCGGCCAAGAGTTGATTTCAAATCTTGAGTATTTCCCGAGGGCGGGGTATGATGCAGGCTGTTCGTGTGCATAACGCCGCCTTCGGGGTAACGTCAATACTCCTGAGGGGTAAAAGATCGTGGAGAAAAATATGAAACGTTTGTTGATAAGTTTATTTTTATTGGCGATTTTTGTCTCCGCTTGTGGCCCTGCGGAACCCATCCCTTTGCCCACTCCGGCAGCGGGAATGCTCTATGTTGATCCGAGTGTCCAACGGGGCCAGATCAGCCCCTATGTGTATGGTTCCAACACCGGGCCAGCCTATGTGGTTCCATATGAGATGATGCCCTACGTTTTGGATGCCGGGTTCACCGTTTTTCGTTTTCCGGGCGGGGCTTGGGGAGATCGCAACAAACTCCAAACCTATCAGATCGATCAATTTATGGATTTTCTCACCCAAACCGGGGGGATTCCTACCATTAGCGTCAATTTGCGGGATGGTACCCCCGAACAAGCCGCCGAATTGGTGCGCTATGCCAACATCCAGAAGGGTTACAACATCCAATATTGGAGCATTGGCAACGAGCCCACGCTCTACGAAGCCGAACTCAATGAAACCTACGATACTGAAATCTTCAACCGCGAGTGGCGCGCTTTTGGCGAAGCCATGCGGGCTGTTGATCCAAATATCAAACTGATGGGGCCGGAACTGCATCAATGGGGCGGCAGTCTGGAAGAAACCCTAAAAGATTCATCCGGGCGTGACTGGATGACCGAATTTCTCAAAGCTAATGGCGATCTGGTGGATGTTGTCACGGTGCATCGCTATCCCTTGTGGCGCAACGGTTTTGAGCAGGTTACCATTCCTGAGATGCGCGCCAACGCCCCTCAATGGAACGGAGAGATTATCTATCTTCGCAATCTAATTCAGGAAATCACCGGGCGTGAAATCCCCATGGCCTTCACCGAGGTCAACTCCAACCCGGCCGCGGCCATCGGCGGCGAGGCCACTCCCGATTCGTTTTACAACGCCATCTGGTTTGCCGATGTGCTGGGGCGCTTGATCTCCGAACAGGTTTTCATGGTCAATCACTGGGTTCTCTCGCAGCGCTCCACCGGGCATAGCCTCATCAAAGGCAATGAAATTCGCCCCTCACTTTATGTTTTCTATCTATACAAACATTTTGGCGATCAACTGGTTTACAGCGCCTCCGGGGTACAGAATGTCAGTGTTTACGCGGCCACGCGGGAAGATGGAACGCTGACCATTTTGCTGATTAACCTTACCGATGAAAGGCAACAACTGCCCCTGGAACTTCAGGGTGATGCCCCTGCCGAGGCGGATCTGTGGCTTTTTGATGCTACCCATAACGCCGAAAATTTGGGTGCGCAACCCTGGCCTGCCGATGGGGTGCTCAACCTGCCGGCTCAATCCGCTAGCCTCTACGTAATTGAAAAATAAAGTGTTTTGCCCGGTGACCGCCATGCCCAGCCAAAAAGAACTGTTTTTGCTCGATCCAGATGTTATTTTTCTCAACCACGGCTCTTTTGGAGCTTGCCCACGCCCCGTCTTTGAGGTGTACCAGCAATGGCAGCTCGAGCTAGAGCGCCAGCCTGTCGAATTTTTGGGACGGCGGGCCTCTCCGTTGCTAGCGAAGGCTCGCGCCGCGCTGGCCGAATATCTGCACTGCCAGCCAGATGAAGTGGTTTATGCCAACAACCCCACCACGGCCATCAACCTGATTGTGCG
>DOTA01000171.1 GCA_003513015.1 Chloroflexota bacterium | reverse complement strand
TTGAGGGGGTTATCGCGCAACTGCCCATCTTTGATGATCAGGCCAATTACATCCATGCGGAAGCCGTCCACGCCGCGGTCGAGCCAGAAGCGCAGGGTATCGAACATGGCGGCTTTCACTTCGGGGTTGCGCCAGTTGAGTTCGGGTTGCTCAGGCACAAACTGGTGCATATAATATTGCCCGGTTGGTTCGTCAAAGCTCCAGGCTGGGCCGCCGAAGAAACTGCCCCAGTTGTTGGGGGGGGAACCGTCAGGCTTGGCGTCGCGCCAGATGTACCAATCGCGTTTGGGGTTTTCGCGGCCGCTGCGAGATTCGACAAACCAGGCATGTTCATCCGAGGTGTGGTTGGGCACCCAGTCGATGATGATTTTCAGGCCCCGTTGGTGGGCTTCGGCGAGAAGCCGGTCAACGGTTGCCAGATCGCCAAAAAGTGGATCAATATCGCAATAATCGGCCACATCGTAGCCAAAATCTTTCATCGGCGAGGGGTAGAAGGGGCTAATCCACAAGGCCTCGACCCCCAATGTATTAGAAAGATAATCGAGTTTGTCGATGATCCCTTGCAAATCACCCACGCCGTTGCCGCTGCTATCATTAAAGCTACGGGGATAAATTTGGTAAACCACGCCCGTCTGCCACCACTGATAAGTCATCATTCGTTATCCTTTTTAGAGTCAATTGCCGGGATCAGCCCAGGCATTTTTCACCATCCGACAATCCATTTTAGCCGCCGGTATTATACCTTGCCTTTTAATTCTCACAGATATATTGTGAAAATGGCCAACTTCCAAACCAGCACCGTATCCATGTTAAAATGGAAATGCTAAACATCCCTTTTAAATTTACATTCGTTTGCTCAACCTCCAACCAAACCTTATGACCATCCTTGATCTACTCTACTTCACGCTCACTTTTTTGATAATTTTGGCATTCTTTGCGGTGCTTTGGATCATCGGCGGCTACCTCCTGGCCTGGGATGTCGACCGCAAATACCGCGCCTGCCCAAGCTGCAAACGCAAAGCCGCCGGCACCATTACCGATACGGAAGTGGAACTGCTCAGCTCCCAAATTGATCGCAATAAACTTACCCCCTTTCGGGTTAAACGCGAAAAAATTACCGACCAATATCAATGTGATTATTGTCAGCACATCTGGACAAAAACCTTCGAACGCGAAGACCGTCAACCCATGGGTGGAACCCCAACCCCCTGATTGGGCCTGATCCCATTCCCTCTCACTGGTATAATCCCAACGCTTGCCCAACCCCTCCCAGAAAGAATTTTTGTCTTGACCGATCAAATTCCAGAGACCAAACTACTGACCCCTGCCCGGATAGGCTCCCTCTTCTATCTGGGCTTTTTCCTGAGTACCGGCTCATTCAGTCCCTTCCTGTATGTTTACTACAGCGAACTGGGCTTCACCGGTCAGCAGGTGGGCTTGCTGGCAACTTTCTTCCCTCTCATGACCCTGCTCTTTGCCACTCCGCTCTCTTCCCTGGCCGATCGCAAGCGTTGGCGGGCGCGCATGGCCCAAATCACGCTCCTGGGAGTGGCAGTCATCTTCTTTTTTATGCAATTCCCTCGCAGTTTCGCAGGTGTCGCCTGGCTGATGTTGCCGATGGCCCTCTTCTTCAGCCCCGTCATGTCTCTGGCCGATAGCCTGATTGCTCGCATGGCCCAGCGCCGCGGCCTCAATTACGGCTCAATGCGCCTATTTGGTTCGATTGGATTTGCCACCAGCGCTCTGATTTTCGGCGCCATCTGGTTGCGCGTGGGTTTCAAACCGATGTTCACGGTCGGGAGTTTGCTGCTGATTCCGTTAATTTGGGTGACCGGCCAGCTTGAAGAGGGTGCGGCTCGCGACCCCCAAGAACGCGCCCCCCTCACCCAACTCTTTCGCGACACCGGATTGGTGCTGCTCCTAATGGGTACCTTTTTGGCGGGCATCGCCAATGGCCTCTCCATGACCTTCGAAGGTATTTATGTAACTTCTCTTGGTGGCACCAGTTTTCTCATCGGCCTGATGAGTGCCTTCGCGGCCTACTCCGAATTGCCCACCATGCTCTACGGCCAGCGCATCGGCCTCAAACTACGCGGCGCTAATGCCGTGATTCTGGCCTTTGGCCTATCCACTTGCGCTTACCTGGGATTTGTGCTGCTGCCCAACCCCAACATCATGCCGATTTTCTCGGTACTCAAAGGTTTGGGATTCGGCCTGTTTTTCACCAACACCGTGCGCCTGATCACCGAACGCGCCCCCGCAGAATGGGCTTCCACCGCCCAATCGTTGATGACCGTGGGCATGTTCGGCCTGGCCCCGTTGATTGCTGGCCCCCTCGGCGGCTGGATTCACGATGCCATTAGCCCATCCGCCGTTTTCGCCTTGGGAGCGTTGGCTCTGGTTGTTGCTGCCCTTGTTTTGGGCCTCGGTGAAATGCGCGGAAAATTTGTGGAAACCATAACCTAGATAGGTAAATAGGTAGACGAGTATACTGGTTTGGAAACCGTATGTACGCAGACCTGATTACCTGTATCCTTTTCTTACCTGACACCGGACACTGGACCTATGAAATCTGAAACACTTATCCCCCTCGCCATCATCTTTGACCTTGACGGCGTCATCACCGACACCGCCGAATATCACTTTTTAGCCTGGAAACGCCTCGCCGATGAAGAAGGCCTGCCCTTCACCCGTGAAGATAACGAACACCTGCGCGGTGTCTCTCGCCGGGAATCCCTCAACCTACTTTTGAAGGGGCAACCCGTCTCCGAAGAGCAAGCCAGTGAGTGGATGACCCGCAAAAACGGTTACTACCTGGCTTATTTGGAGCAAATCACCCCTGCCGATCTGCTCCCCGGTGTTGCTGAACTTTTAGCCGAAATCCGCGCCGCTGGCATCAAAACCGCCCTGGCCTCCGCCAGCCGCAATGCCCCGGATGTGATCGCCCGCCTGGGTATTGCCGATCAGTTGGATGTGCTGGCGCATGGCGGCCTGGTTGCCCGCCAAAAACCCGCCCCCGATCTCTTCCTCTACGCCGCGCGGGAATTGGGTATGCCCCCCGCCCAATGTTTGGTGGTCGAAGATGCCCAAGCTGGCATTGCCGCCGCTCACGCCGCCGGGATGCTGGCCGTCGGCCTTGGCCCCGCCGAACGCGTCGGTGCCGCTGAAGTCGTGCTGCCCAGCCTGAAAGGCGTTACCCTGGCCCAGTTGACTTACGCCACAACCTACCGCGTCAGCGAACCCGTTTTCGATCCCGCTCACCAGCGTCACCGTGAGACCATTTTCACCCACGGTAACGGCTATCTCGCCACGCGCGGCACCTTCGAAGAGCGTTACCCGCGTGATCGGCAGGCCACCTTGATCCACGGCATGTGGGATGATGTGCCCGTCAGCTTTACCGAATTGGCCAACGCCCCCGATTGGGCTGCCCTCGAAATCTGGGTGGATGGGCAGCGCTTTGAGATGCAATCTGGCCAAATCACAGATTACGCGCGTTATTTGGATTTGCGCGCAGGCGTGCTGCATCGCCGTTTGGTTTGGTCGCCAGGGAACGTTGTCCAGCCGCCGCGCGCCACCCGTCTGGAAATCACCTTTGAGCGTTTTGCCAGCCTGGCAGATGAACATTTGCTGGCACAACGCCTGCAAATCACCCCGCTGGATGGCGCGTCTGAAATTGTGGTGCGCGCCCTGCTCGACTCCCATGTCGAGAATGAAGGTATTTTGCATTGGGAACAGGTCTCTCAAAGCAGCGGCACCGGCAATGCCGATTTGGTGTTGCGGACCCGCAAAACCGGCAAAATGCTGGCTTTGAGTACCCAGGTTGGCGTCAGGGTCAACTCAGCCCAAATCGGCGGCCTCGATTGCCCTGGTTGCCCGGGAGTGGAAATGAATGCCCAAGTCGAGGGGGGTGAAACCCTGGTTTTCGATAAATTTACTGCGGTGTTCACTACGCGAGATACCGATTCGCCTCAGGCGGCCGCGCAGCTTCGGGTACGGCAAGCCGCCCAAAGCGGGTATGCGCATCTTTTGCGGGCGCAGGAATCTGCCTGGGCCGCGTTTTGGTCCCAGAGCGAGGTCATTATCGAGGGCGATAACGAAGCCCAACTGGCCCTGCGGCACGCCCTCTTCCAACTGCGCATTGCCGCCCCCGCACACGATCAATACACTAGCATGGGCGCTAAGACCCTGAGTGGTTTTGGCTACCGCGGCCACATCTTTTGGGATAATGAGATTTTCGTGCTGCCGTTTTTTACCTACACCCAGCCGGAAATTGCCCGTAACATGCTGAGTTATCGTTATCACAGCCTGCCGGGGGCGCGCCGCAAAGCCGCCGCCAATGGCTTTGNNCCCACCAAGTTGGTGCGTATCTGGACGGGCGATATTCAAATTCACATCAGCGCCGACATCGCCTATGCCATGCACCAGTTTTGGCAGGTCACAGGCGATGATGATTTCTGGCGACAGGTGGGCCTCCCGGTGCTGCTGGAGACGGCTATTTTTTGGGGCGAACGCGTTGAGCCGGAGGGGGAGGCCTTTGCCGTTCGTGATGTGATTGGCCCCGATGAAAATCACGATCATGTGGATAATAACCAGTTTACCAATTACATGATCCGCTGGCACTTGCAGACGGCTTTGGATGCGTTGAATTGGCTGGATGTTCACAACCCGGATTTGCGCGGGGTGCTGATCTCAGAGCTGAATCTCAGCCCGGAGCGTCTGGCCCATTGGCAGCGCGTGATCGAAGCTTTGCTGACCTTCCATGATCCTGCAACCGGGTTGATCGAGCAATTTGAAGGTTTCTACGCTCTCAAAGATGTAGATTGGCCTGCTTTCGCAGGGCGCACAAAATCCATGCAAGAGTTGCTGGGTATCGAGGGCTGCACGGAGTACAAAGCCCTTAAGCAAGCCGATGTGATGGCTTTGCTCTGCCTGCTGGGCGAGCAGATCCCCGAGTTTGACGAAAAAACCTGGCGCGCCAACTGGGATTATTATGTTCCCATCACCGATCACGAATACGGTTCCTCGCTGGGCCCTTCAATGCACGCCTGGGCGGCCTGTCGCATGGGGCTGCCCGAGGAAGCCTATGCCCACTTCATGCGCGCCGCTCGTGCCGACCTGCTGGATGTGCGCGGCAACGCTGGCGACGGCATCCACGCCGCCTCCGCGGGTGGGCTGTGGGAGGCCGTGGTCTTCGGTTTCGCCGGGATGCGTCTTACGGCTGATGGGCCAACCTTCAAGCCGCGTTTCCCCGCTCATTGGAAGCGCCTGGCTTTCAATATTTTGTACCGCGGCGAGCAAATTCGCTTTGATGCGCGCATGTGAGTTCTTTATAACGGGAAGTTTTAACGCGAATAGCGCGAATGGGCAAATTTCGCGAATTGATAAAAAAATATTCGTGCCATTCGCTTGATTTGTGTCATTCGCGTTTTAGATAAAGTACACCAAAAGTAACCTAATCTCAGGAGCAAACTTATGCCAACGAACGAATTGAACGAGCTTGTGCAACAAAAATCCAGCCTGGTGAAAGAGGCGGATGGCTTTGCCTTCCGCGACCTCAACAAAAACGGAAAGCTGGATATTTACGAAGACCCGCGCCAGCCTATCGAGGCCCGCGTGGATGATCTGCTTTCGCAGATGACCCTGGAAGAGAAGGCCGGGACCCTCTTCATCAACGGTGCCGTGGTCAATGCAGATAGCTCGCTGGACCCGGATTCCAACACCGAGGGCTTCGGGCGCGCCGCCAAAACCCAGATGCTCGAGCAGTGGATGCACCACTTCAACTTGTGGCAAATTCCCGGACCGGAGGTGGTCGCCAAATGGTACAACAACCTGCAAACCTTTGCCGAAACCACTCGCCTGGGCCTCCCGGTGACGATTGCCTCGGACCCGCGCAATCATTTCAGCAACACGATCTTCTCGATGACTGCCAACGGCTTTTCGCAATGGTGCGAGACCCCCGGCTTTGGCGCGCTGGATGACCCTGAACTGGTGCGCCAGTTTGCCGAGATCGCCCGCGCGGAATATCTGGCCGTGGGGATGCGCGTGGCCCTGCACCCNNGCGCATCAGCGGCACCTTCGGCGAAGATGCCGAAGTCAGCGCCCGGCTGGTCAAGGCCTATATCGCGGGTTTCCAGGGGCCGGAGCTTGGCCCCAACTCGGTGGCCTGTATGACCAAGCATTTCCCTGGGGGCGGGCCGCAAAATAAGGGATTAGACCCCCACTTCAAATCCCAGGAGGGCCAGATTTACCCCGGCAACAACTTCGACTATCACCTGATCCCCTTTGAAGCC
>DOTA01000264.1 GCA_003513015.1 Chloroflexota bacterium | reverse complement strand
GATCAACTCGCTCGAAAATTCCAATACAAAAATTACGATGATTTTGCCGAGGCCGTGGGCTGTGGGGATATTGCGGCGGGCAAAATTGCCAATGGGCTGGTCACCAGCGAGGAAACCGAAAACGATTTCTTCGATTTACCCGAAACCGAACCAAGTCACCAGTTAATCAAAGATGCCACTGGCGATATTGCCGTGCGCGGCCTGAAAGGGTTGCTAACCAATATGGCGCGCTGTTGCAACCCCACTCCCGGTGATGAAATCGTTGGTTACATCACGCGCGGGCGCGGGGCTACCATCCATCGCGCTGATTGCCCCAACATCCTCCGCATTCAGGATCGCGAACGCCTGGTGCAAGTTTCCTGGGGAGCACCTTCCAACACCTTCCCTGTTCCCATTCGGGTGCGGGCCTACGATCGGGATGGGCTGTTGAAGGATGTCTCTACCTTGCTGGCCGACGAAAAAATTAATATGAATAAAGTGCGCGTCGATGTCACGCGCGGAAACACCGCTATTTTCGATTTAATCATCGAAGTGCGCGATGTAGAACATCTCAGCCGTGTGCTAGATCGCCTGGAAAAATTGGATAATGTATTTGAGGCGCGGCGCGTCCGCCCAGGTTAAAAGGAGTAAATGGAGAATTAGGTATGGCTCGTATTCGCTGTCGTTATATTGGTTGCATTTATTTGGAAGAGGGCATTTGTACTGCCACAATTGTTACCCTCGATCCAGAAGATGGCTGTGTCACCTTTGCGCAGTCCGGTGATCCCTTTGAAGATGACGATTGGGAGACCGAACCCGAAGAAGATTTGGATGGTTACGATGAGTGGGATGATGATGACGATGAAGATTTCGAAGAACCCCTCTACGAAGATGACGATGAAGATTTCTAACTAAACTCACGTTACGCACTCAGCCGCCCCCTTCGATGGCGAGCCGGGAGTAGGCTGAGCCAAGTTGAAGCGTGTTTCCGGCATCAGTTAGCTGAGCTTTGTCAAAATCGCCAGCGCTTCTCGTTTTCCCCCGGAACCTTCCTCACCTCCCGGCCCCACACAGGATGGGCAGCCATCGGAACATTCGCAAGCACTCACCACTTCGCGGGTGTGCAGCATCAAATCCGCGTGCAGTTCAAAGAGCCGCGCGCTAAAACCAATCCCCGCCGGGATGCTGTCGTAAATTACCACCGTCGGACGGCCATCTGCCAGCGGCGATTTGGGGTCAACATGCACCCCCAGGTCGCCGCTGTCGCACATTAAAAACAAGGGGGCGATGTTTTCCAGAGCATAACCCAACCCAGCCAATCCGCTGCGCACGCGCACGGCGCTCTCCGCCCGCAAATGACAAGTGGGGCAGAGCGTCACCAAATTCTCCAAGCGGTTGGCGGTCTCGCTCGAAGCAAAAGCGCGAAACGGTTTGAGATGATGCACATGGTGCGCCCTCCCGTTCTCAGGCAGGCCGCAAAACTGGCAGCGAAAACCATCCCGCGCCCGGGCGGCATCCCGCGCCGCCGGCCAACTGGCCCCGTAATAATTCGGCGCACTGTTCCACAATCCCTCCAATTGCAAAGTCGCCACAATCTCATCCGTCAGCGCCAACCAATAGCCCGTGGTTTGTAATTGCATCGGCGGCAGGCTGACTTCGCCATAGCCCAGGTTTTCATTCGTGCCCCAGCGCACTTTGCGGTAACCCACCACCTGCGTAGTCACCAGAATTTCCCCATGGGACTTGGTAACCCCTGGAGCGGGTTGCTCCTCCGCGAGTTCCAGCAGTTGGATTTCCGTTTCCCTTTGGGGACGGGTATAAAAATCGACTTCCACCCGCCGCAAATGGGCCAGATTTTCCTCCAAATCTAGCGATTCCACCAAAAATGTCTCGCCCTGGTGCAAATAAACCGCTTCAGGATGCACCATCCAGGGAGCCGAAGCGTGATCCACCACACCGATGGTTACCGGCTGGCCCTGGTCGTTTGTTTGGAGCACGATATTGTTGGGACTGGCGCTGCGTAGGGAGATGCCCGCGGCCGGGAATTCCTCCGCCATCCAAAAGTATTTTTCTCCGGATTTGTGGAGGCTCCCGTTTTCCTGTAAATATTCCAAAAATTCAGAAATTTCCCGCCAACCCAACCCCCCAAAGGAATCCCCGTCCTCGAAAGGTAACTCGAAAGCTGCACATTGCAGGTGTCCCAGCAAAATCAGCAGGTGATCGGGGTTGATCAGGGCCTGCTCCGGCGAACGCCCGAAGAAATACTCCGGGTGGCGCGCTAAAAATTGATCGAGCGGGCTGGCCGAAGTTACCAACACCGCCAGCGAATCGTCCTGGCCGCGCCCGGCGCGCCCGGCTTGCTGCCAGGCGCTGGCAATTGTGCCGGGGTAGCCCGCCAAAATGGCCGCTTCCATCTGCCCGATGTCGATGCCCAACTCCAGAGCGGATGTGGCCATCACCGCCCGAATGCTCCCATCCCGCAGGCCGCGCTCGATCTCGCGACGCTGGCGTGGCAAATAGCCTGAGCGATAGGCTTGCACCGCCGATTGCCCCGCCAGATCGCTGAAAGCGGGTTTGGTGGAACGCAGCATAATTTCCACGGTGCGGCGCGTGCGCCCAAAAACGATGGTTTGAATTTGGTAGGTGAGCAAATCTTCGAGCAGGCGCAGGGTTTCTTGCGTCAGGCTGGCGCGGATGCCCAGGGCGGCATCCACGATGGGTGGGTTGTAAACTAAAAAGTGTTTTTGCCCGCGGGCCGAGCCGTCTTCGTCAATCAATGTCACCGGGGCTTCGATGAGTTGCTCTGCCAGCGCTTGCGGGTTCCCGATGGTGGCCGAAGTTAGAATAATTTGCGGGTTGGCTCCATAAAAACGCGCCAGCCGTTTCAGCCGCCGTAAAGTATTGGCAACATGCGACCCGAACACGCCGCGGTAAGTGTGCATCTCGTCAATGACAATAAACCGCAGCCCGCGCAAAAACTGCTCCCAACGCGTGTGATGCGGCAGGATGCCGGTGTGCAGCATGTCGGGATTGGTGATGACGATGCCGCCGGCCTGGCGCGCGGCCTTGCGTTTCTCGCGCGAGGTGTCGCCGTCGTAGGTTTGGACCGCGATCGGGTGTTTGAGGTCTCTGATGAGTTCGCTCAACGCCGTGAGCTGATCGTTTGCCAGCGCCTTGGTCGGAAAGAGATAGAGCGCGGTGGCTTTGGGTTCACGCAACAAAGTGTTGAGCACGGGCAAGTTGTAGCACAGCGTCTTGCCGGAAGCGGTGGACGTGACCACGCAGACATGTTCGCCGCGCAGCACACCGTCGATGGTGGCGGCTTGATGGGTGTAGAGTTGAACGATGCCACGCGCGCGCAGCACATCCTTCAAACGCGGATCGAGCGCGGATGGGTATGGCGCATAGCGACCGGGGCGCACCGGCACACGTTCCCACGCGACGACATCGCGCATGAAGGATCGATCGGCGCGGAGTTGGAG
>DOTA01000331.1 GCA_003513015.1 Chloroflexota bacterium | reverse complement strand
GCCCTCGGCGTGCGGCCGGGCGGCGTGCTGCTGGTGCATAGCTCGCTGAAATCATTGGGGCCGGTGCCCGGCGGCGCGGAAACAGTGATCCGTGGGCTGCTGGCGGCCCTAGGGGATGCGGGAACCCTGCTGATGCCCGCACTGAGCTACGAAACGGTAACACCCCAAAATCCGGTGTTTGAGGTGCGCGCCACGCCATCGCGTGTGGGTGCGTTGCCGGAGTATTTCCGTTTACGGGAGGACACGCGGCGCAGTTTGCATCCCACGCATTCGGTTTGCGGAATCGGGGCGCGTGCGGAGGAAATTCTCAGACCCCACGCACAGGATTCCACCCCTTGCGGGTCAAATTCCCCCTTTCGCCGCCTGCCGGATTTCGAGGGGCAGATTTTGATGCTGGGCTGCGGGCTGGAGCCAAATACCTCCCTGCACGCCATCGAGGAGTTGGTTGAGCCGCCCTACCTTTACGATCCGCCGCTCTGCTATACGTTGACGGATGAAAACGGGAACACCTTCCAAAAAGTGTATAGGCCGCATAATTTTGTGGGTTGGGCACAGCGTTACGAACGCGTCGGTGAAGTTTTGAGCGAACCCGATTTGCGCACGGGCAAAGTGTTGGCAGCATACTGCTATTTGATGGAAGCCCGCGCACTGCACAAAGCCGCTTTGGGCGCATTGATGACAAATCCGCTGTTTTTTGTGGAGCGGATCACAGAAAGCTAAATTTCACCACAAAGGTTGAAATATAAAAGAGGAGCATAAACCAGTGAATTCAATTTTCATAAAATTCGATCCCGAAAAACGGGAGCAAATCACCGCTTTGCTCGATCAGCCCGTGCTAGCCCGACTGGCAACGGCGAATCCAAAAACCTATCAGCCGCATGTAGTGCCGCTTTGGTATCGCTGGGATGGTGAAAGCGTGTGGATCAGCGGCTTTAGCAGCACCCGCAAATTCCGGGAGTTGATCGCCAACCCCAAGTGCGCCATCTTGATTGAACCCGCTAATCCTAAAGAGAGCAAAATCCAGGGAATTCTGTTCGAGGGCGCGGCGGATATCATCCGCGAAGATCGCGCGTTGGTTATAGAAAAGGCCACCCAAATTTACCTGCGTTATTTGGGAGAAGCGGGCACCCAGGAGACCGAGCCGCAATCGTGGATTCACGATCCTGAAAATCTGGTGGCAAAATTGAAACCAACCAAAGTTTTTGCTTGGTAAACCGCTCAACGAGAGCTGCGGCCTGCTAACCAACGTTGATAATCTGCAAATGTGTCAACATCTAGTAAAGTGGGGAGGTAATGGATAGAAAGCCCTTGTGTGTAGATCAACTGCTCTGTTTGTGCAAGAACTACTTCGCTGCTCCAATCGATATTTTGGAATAAGGTGGCTGTGCTTTGGCGTGTCCCCATCAGATAGTATCCCCCATCCATCGCGGGACCAATCACAACTTCTGTTTCATCGAGCGCGGCAAACGCGGCCTGGATGATAGCCCGATTTAAATCGGGGATATCCGTGCCAATCACCACAACGGATGCGGCACCATTTTGAAAGGCTGCTTTGAAAGCATGGGTAAACCTTTCTCCCAAATCCCCACCAATTTGAGTGCTGATCTGAAATTCGGGGAAAGCTGACTGAAAAAACGCGGTATCCGCTGATGCCACCAATGAAAGTTCAATGCTGATTTCATCTCGATCGAGTTGAGCGAGTTCGAGCAAGCACTGATACAAAAATCTGGCATAAACGCCGGCGGATTCTTCGAAGCCAATTTGATTTCCGAGGCGTGTTTTGGCATGGCGGGGCAAAGGTCTCTTGGCGTAAACGATCAAGTGTTTTTTCAAGGTGCTCTCTGTGCCCCTCGGGTGTAGATTTTCTTAATTTCTTCGGCGGACACCCCAAAATACAGATAAAGAATCACGCATTGGACACTCAGCAACCACTGGCTACGCGGTCGATTCTCTGCAAATCGGCGGCTGGAGGTTCTTACTCGTAGGGGAATCCTGACCAAATGGCCGATCTTCGCCAATGCGCGCGACATCTCCAAATCTTCCATTATCGGGAGTTCGGGGAACCCTCCGATCTGCTCAAAGGTGGTGCGGGCCATAAACTGAACCTGATCTCCGTACATCATCCGCCAATTTGCCGGAAAGTTGATCCGATTGCGAAACTTCAATATCCCACTTTCGGGCAAGATCAAAAGTTGAAAAGTACCGCCGCTTACCCCAGGTTTGCGCAACGCTTCGATGACGGCCGCACGCCAGCCTTGGGGAAGCCGCGAATCGGCATGGCAAAAGACCAAAATATCACCACGGGCCTGCGCAGCCCCCAGATTCATCTGTGTGGCCCTCCCCGGCGTAGATGAGATCACTCGCATATCCGACGGGATCAAGCGCAATGTTTCATCGTGGCTGCCGCCGTCCACGATGATAATCTCCAATTCATCAGGGCAAGAATCCTGCCGCGCCGCGTGGATCGCTTCAAGAATAAACGCTTCTTCGTTTAAGGTTGGGATGATGACGGATACCAGCATAGTTTCAGACTCCCAACGGGAGTCTATGATTATTTACTTCACTGAAATTCTTCCCTTTCCGCGTGTGGGGAAATGGAAACCTCTGCTAACTCCACCCTGATTTTAACGATTGAATCCAGCAAAGGGAAAATCTCTTCGCTGACCAGCAAGTCTGGATCGGTGGACAAAGGATGCCAATAAACCCCTTCGGTGTTGATCGTCATTTCAGGGACCAGGTTGTGCTTGCCGACTTCCATACCGTAATCAGAGAAACCACGTTTGGCCAACGGACGGATGATATGATCTTCATCCGGAATTCCCAAAGAACGCCGGAATTCACAAATTTCGTCAAGGAACATCGTATTTGCGGCTGTTTCCGTGGTGGATAGGCAAATGCGGAAACCCGCTTCACGAAGCTTGTGAATCCCCTCAACCGTTTTTTGCCAACTTCCCTGACCCCGATATGGATCATGATGTTCCGGCTGGCTGCCATCCAGGCTCACCTGAAGGATGAGCCGCTCATTTTTGATGGCGACCAATTCTTGTAAGCGCGTGCTGTTGAACAGCATTGCATTGGTGAGTACCGTGGTGGATAGTTTCGCCGATGCGTATGCCAGCATCTCATAAATATCATCTAAAATAAATGGTTCTCCCCCAGTCAGGTAAATATTTTTGAAGCCCAATTCCACAGCTTCATCCACAATCCTTTTGACGGTTGTCAATTGAATAATGCGCTTCGACGCTCCGGGGTGTGATTCTGCAACACAGTAAGAACAACGCAGATTACAATTGTAATTCGTGTAAATCCATAATTTGGTGGGTAAAAACAGTGGGGGAAGTTCAGGTTTTTTTTGAAGGTCGGGCAGTGTCATACAGCGTGGTCCTTAACATCCGATATAATCGAAAGTATATCATCCCAACTATCAGGAGCGTTTTCATGAAGATATTCTCGCAAAATTTTGAACCGAAAATCCCATTAACCTGGGTCGCCGCCCTACGTATTGTCGTAGGTTTGATGTTTTTACTAACCTGGCTGCCAAATTTTTTGGATGGCCTTTACACACCGGACGGATTACAACACTTTTTCACCGAAGAATTCCCGCAATCCGAAAACGCGTTGACATTTTACGCCAATTTTATTGAGGGTGTCATCTTACCAATCCGCAACGTATTTGCTCCCTTCCAACTGGTCGCCGAATTCCTGTTAGGGCTATCTATTTTATTGGGATTTCTCACGCCGCTCGCCAGCCTCGCCGGTATTTTCTTTTTACTCAACACCATGATGGCCACCTTCGGCCACGATTGGTTATGGTCTTATATCTTGCCAATTAGCATTCTGACGGTGACGCTGTTTACCCATGCGGGGCGTGCCATTGGCGTGGATGCTTGGCTTTTAAAACGCTTCGGAAAACGCAACTTCTTCCTCTGGTAATGGGAGATAGCGCAAGCTTGCAATAGGAGAACAGATGCAAACTACCTCAAATTTCATTCAAACAAACGGGATCAAAATCCATTACGAGCGGCTGGGGAGCGGGAAACAACCCTTTGTGCTGTGCCACGGAATTACCGACAACGGGCGTTGTATGCTGCGGTTGGGCGAATATCTGGCAGATCGCTTCGATGTGATTTTGGTGGACGCCCGCGGGCACGGCCTTTCGGATAAACCCGCGGCGGGAAACTATACCGCCGATCATCACGCCGATGATGTTTACGGGCTGCTTCAAGGGTTAGGATTTGACAAGCCGATCCTGTACGGGCACTCGATGGGTGCGCGCACCGTGACACGGGTGGCCGCCAAATATCCCGATGTGCCACGCGCGGTGATTTTAGAGGATCCCGTTTTCATTATTCCTCCAACACCCGAGGAAATGGTTGGCCACGATCAGTGGGTCGGGCAATTCGCGGCAGAAATCGAGCGCTGGAAAACCCTCAGCGAGGCAGAACGGTTGGAAATGGCTGAGAAAGCCGGTCACCGAGATTGGACGGA
>DOTA01000068.1 GCA_003513015.1 Chloroflexota bacterium | reverse complement strand
AGGGGTGTTGCATGCAACACCCCTACATATATATCTATCCAATCGACCCTTCCATCTGCAACTGGATCAGACGGTTCATTTCGATGGCGTATTCCATGGGCAGTTCTTTTACCAGCGGCTCGATGAAGCCGGAGACAATCATGGTGGTGGCTTGTTCTTCGCTCAGGCCGCGACTCATCAGGTAGAAAAGCTGCTCTTCGCCAACCTTCGAGACCGAGGCCTCATGGCCGATGGTGACATCCTGGTTGTCGATTTCGATGTAGGGATAGGTGTCGGAGCGGGAATTTTCGTCGAGCAGCAGGGCATCGCAAACCACATTGGATTTGACGTTGTAGGCTTCGGGGTAAACTTTGAGCAGGCCGCGGTAGGAGGCTCGCCCGCTGCCCATGCTGATGGATTTGGAGACAATCTTGCTGCTGGTGTTGGGCGCAAAATGGATCACTTTGCCACCCGTATCCTGGGTTTGACCCTGGCCCGCGAAGGCCATGCTGAGGATTTCGCCGTGCGCACCGGGACCCATCAGGTAGCAGGAGGGGTATTTCATGGTGGTCTTGGACCCCAGGTTGGAGTCGACCCATTCCATAGTGCCGCCTTCATCCACTATGGCGCGCTGCGTGACCAGATTGTACACGTTATGCGACCAGTTCTGGATGGTGGAATAGCGCACGCGGGCATTCTTTTTGACGAAGATTTCGATCACACCGGAGTGGAAGCTATCAGTGGTGTAAGCCGGAGCGGTGCAGCCCTCTACATAGTGGACTTGTGCGCCTTCATCCGCGATGATGATGCTGCGCTCGAACTGGCCGATGTTGGCTACGTTGAGGCGGAAGTAGGCCTGCAAGGGCAGTTCCACTTTAACGCCTTTGGGCACGTAGACGAACGAGCCACCCGACCAGACCGCGCTGTTGAGCGCCGCAAACTTATTATCTTCGATGGGGATGGCTTTGCCAAAGTATTCGCGAAACAGATCGGGGTGCTGGCGCAAGCCTTCTTCAATCGAGAGAAAGATTACGCCCTGTTTTTCGAGGTGCTCCAAAACCGAGTGATAAACCATCTCGGATTCATACTGAGCACCCACACCCGCCAGGAATTTCTGCTCCGCTTCGGGGATGCCGAGTTTATCAAAGGTCTCTTTGATCGAATCGGGTACGTCATCCCACGATTTGCCCTCCATATTGGTGGGTTTGACGTAGTAATAAATCTCATCCAGGTTCAGGGTAGAAATATCCGGCCCCCAGTTAGGCATGGGGCGCGCCTGGAAGTGTTCCAGGGCCTTGAGGCGGAACTCCAGCATCCACTGGGGTTCACCCTTCATGTCCGAAATCTGCTCGACCACAGTCCGATCCAACCCTTTGCGAGTTTTGAACACGGAAACATCGGGGTCGCTAAAACCATACTTATAATCGCCAATCCCTTCAAGAATTTGAGCGTCGGAAGACATAATTAGCTCCAGTAAAGTAATTTCGTAGTTGCTTGGTTTGATCGTTGGATAGTGACTACCAAACTAGCTAACTACCAAACTATATTTTTCACGTACCCAATCGTAGCCTTGTTCTTCGAGTTGCAGGGCCAGTTCGGGGCCACCGGATTCAACAATGCGGCCTTCGAGCATGATATGCACAAAATCGGGTTGGATGTAGTTGAGGATGCGTTGGTAGTGGGTAATCACCACAGCGCCAAATTCCGGGCCGCGCAAGGCGTTGACACCTTCTGAAACGATGCGCAGGGCATCGATATCCAAGCCGGAATCGGTCTCGTCGAGGATAGCAATCTCAGGCTTGAGGGTTGCCATTTGCAAAATCTCAGCGCGCTTCTTTTCGCCACCGGAAAAACCTTCATTGAGGTAACGCCCGGCAAAGGAGTGATCCATCTTGAGTAAATCCATGCGCTCTTTGAGCAGCTTGCGGAACTCAGGGATGGGCATGCCCTTGTCTTCGGGGTTAGTGGCTTTGCGATGGGCATTGAGCGCCGTCCGCAGGAAGTTAGCCACGGTCACACCTGGGATGGCCACGGGATATTGAAAGGCCAGGAACAACCCTAAATGCGAGCGCTCGTCGGTCTCCAAATCCAGGACGTTCTCACCTTTGAAAAACGCTTCCCCATCGGTAACGTCATAATTGGGATGTCCCATCAAAGAGTAAGCCAGCGTCGATTTGCCGGTGCCATTTGGCCCCATGATGGCATGAATCTCGCCCTGACGGACGGTTAAGTTCAAACCCTTGAGAATTTCTTTATCTTCGATCGCAACGTGGAGATTATTGATCACCAGTTCAGACATGAAATTGTACTCCTTCATAGTTACAAGAAATCCAGGATGCACGAATTTTCGGGCAGTTCTCCTGGATTTCCTGGCAGTAATCACATGAGGCGATTATAGCAAATCAGTCCAGTTACGTCAATATTTTAGATAAAATTCATATAAATTCGATTAAACCATTCGGAGATCTACTGAATACCAGGCTCCGTAATTGATAGTGGTATCATATCAGGTAGTAGAGTTAATTGAACGAAATTTTTGGGGAAACAACCCCATCTATGGAAACCTTAAACTGATGAAGAAAAAGATCCTGCTTTTGAGCATATTCATATTCATTTTAGGTGGCTCAACGCTTCAATCGGGCCAGGCGCAATCGACTCAGGAACCATCCAGTTTACAAGAAATCGATTTGGGGGTCCCGGTCAGCTTGATTGAATGGTATGAAAATCAATCTGGTTTAATCGGGAATGAAACTTTCTTTGGTGCGTATATCACCCTTCCGGTCGACGAAAAACTATACATTGGGCTGGGATCAGCCCGTCCTGCAGAAGATAGCGGAGATGGAGCGTACTTTGCCTACTTTGACGGAACACAAATTTCGGGCATCGGCCATCTGGATGAACAGGGAGTCCATGAGATGATCTGGGATGGCACAATCGTGCATATTGCAGGCACTGATCCACATAATGTTATTACTGGAGGAAATGATTGGAGCACAGGCAATCATTACAATTATGATCCTGGCACCCAAACGCTCAGCAAATATCGCGATCCTATAAACGGATTACTTTATGCCTTTCACACCTGGGGATTGTGGAAAGAAGGCCCCACCTTATTCGCAGCGGCAAGTGTACATGATGGCTCGTTGATCAACGGCGGGGATTGTATTGAACTGGATGATAACGGAGATCCAATTGCCAACCACTGCATGGGTAAAATTTTCATAACAAACGACAACGGTGCAACCTGGACAGCAAAATCACCCTTAGGGGGTTATCGCGCCTACGATATCATCGGTTTCAATGCTGCTTTGTATGCGATTGCTAACAACGAATATACCGGGCCCTTAACCCTCTACAAAAGTGTAGATGGCGGCACAACCTGGGTTGCTTTCCCCTCCCTAACCAACATCCTGCGTATGAGCCATCTGACTATGTTTGATGGCTCATTAATTGCTACCAGCTTTGACCGCGCTCATCTTCTCCAAATTGATAAAAACGATCAGATTATTATACATAACTTACCCACGGGCTATTTGCTCGGGACAGATTATGCTGACCGCTTTTGGTACTCAGATTATCATATGATGGTTTCAGTTGGCGGGATGTTTTACGTGCTGGTTGAAGAACAAACTACGCACCAAAATGCGATCTTGAGCACTCAAGATTTTTCTAATTGGCAAATCGTTGCCAGTACCGATGAAAAACTAATTTCACTTTCCTATTGGCCTGCAAATAACTGGTTGGTCACCAGCAGCCCTGGTATAAACGCCAAACTTTGGAAAATAGATCTCCCCGTTATACAAACTTTCTTATATTTCCCGTTTATTGCTAAAACGTACACCCCCTAAAACGCCAGTATCCGATCCCCGCTCGCAAATATTAAAATATCTCAGGGTGAGAGCAATATTTTGAACACGCCTGCCTGCGCAGCATGCTTGAAGGCCGCCACACCATCAGAAAGTGAGTAACCGGCCGCAATTAATGGTGTGGGGTCAATACGCCCCGCGGCTAGCAACCGCAGCGCCGGTGCAAAGGGGCCGCAGCGCGAGCCGATAAGTGTGATTTCATCCACCACCAGCGCAGATAGGTTGACTTTCATTTCCCCAGCATAGGTGCTTTTAAGCACCAACGTGCCGCGCGGCCGCACCGCCCGACGGGCCAGGGCAAAGCCATCCGGAGAACCGGTGGCATCCACAACCAGATCATAAGCCCGAGGCTGGATTTGATCTTCAAAGACGGTCATGAGGCCACGCGCTGCCAAAATTTGGCGCTGATCAGCATGCCGCACCACTACCTGCAGATCACAGGGGGTTAGCGCTAAAGTTTGGGCGATGAGTTGCCCCAAGCGGCCCGCGCCCACCACCAGCACCCGATCCGTAGGGCTGATCTGGATTTGCTGTTGAATTTCGAGGGCGGCGGCCAGGGGTTCGGTGAAAACCGCGGCTTCATCCGTAACGTGCTCAGGGATACGGTGCAGATTCTCAAGGGGCAAAGTCAGATATTCGGCGAAACAACCGTTTTTGCCGTGGATGCCCAGGGTGGTGCGCTTTTCGCAATGAGTGGAATCGCCGCGGCGGCAGGTTGGGCACTCCCCACAAACCAAGTTGATTTCTCCGGTCACGCGCGCCCCTCTCAAATCCGGGTTGGGCGCATCGACAACTTCACCGACAAATTCATGTCCCAAAATCCCCGTAAAAGGGTAATATCCGCGTACCATTTCCAAATCTGTGCTGCATATCCCAGCCAAACGCAAACGTACCAGGACCTCACCATCGGCAGGCTGAGGTATAGGCAAATCGTCACGCACAGAAAGAGCTTGGTTCTCGAGCCAGATTGCTTTCATCGGTAATTACAATTTTTTAATCAGCAGAAGGGCAGGGTTATTTTCATTCCACAAACTTTTAAATTCTTCTAGCGGGGTAAAGCCCATGGCGAGATAAAAAGCGCGGGTTTGAGCATAGCCCAGGTCGGGGTTGGAGGGGCTGAGGGTTTTGACTTGCAGATATTCGATGCCCTGCTTGCGCAAATAGGCTTCGGCGGCTTGCAGTAAGGCGCGCCCCCAGCCCCGCCGATGGTAATCGGGGTGGACGCCGGCAACGTAGATTTCCGCGGCTGTGGGGAAATGCCGGTAAATTGTGAGAAAACCTATCACTCGCTCCGGTTCGCGGCTAAGCGCCAAAAAAGTGGGCAGCCGGTCGATGGCATCCAGATAATCCTGGTTGGCTTCTTCGATGCCGAACCACTCCGGCAGAGCGTGTAAAATCGGTTCGCAGAAATCGGCTTTCTCTAAGAAAGGGCCTTGAACCGAGATTTTCTGGGTAGAAATTTTTAGGTTTGTTGATTTGGGTAACTGCATACAACCACATCCAGATATTCGATGCCCCGAAAATAGGGACAAATCGAGATATTTTTGAGGGCACATTTGTGCGCATCGGTGTTTTCGGCCAGATTCCAGGGGCAGGCTGCTTGTTGCCAGGCAATTTGACCGTCAGGGGTAGCCAGGTCAATATCCATATTGGCACCGGAGAGTTTTTGGAGCTGGGTTTCCACAAACTCCGGCGCTTCAGTTTGTTGCAGCCAGGCTTGGGCGGCTTGCATAGCTTTTTGGGTTGATTCGCCAAGATAATTTGAGGCCAGAAAAACATCCTCCTCGCCCAGTGAATCTCGGATGGTTTGGGTCACGTCCAGTTGTTCCTTGATCCGCAGATTGACCCCCGTCAAAATTAACTTGCCCTGTACGGCGCGTAGTTCCGCATCATATTTATCGAGCAGATTGACAAATGAACTAGTGATCTGGCTGTGTTGCCGCAGGCGTAGAATAACCACCGGAGATTCGGAATTTTTGGGGGAGGGCAGGGCTTCACTGAGCTTTTCGACCGTGGCAAAAAACAGCGCGCCATAAACTTGCAACGTGATCACTGCGCGGCTGGGCAGAGTTTTTGGGGGCTCCTGCTCCCGGTAACGGCCACCCGGCAGGGAGATCAATTCCACTAAACGGATATCTTGGGAGGCGCTCACAAAATTGAGCACTACCGATAAAACCACGCCCACAAAGACAGCATATTGCACGGGCAGGGAGAGGGTAGCGAGGAACGTAATCACCATCACGATGCGCGGGAACCAGCCCACCTCCCACACGTCACGGATTTCTTCAAAATCCAGAGACTGGAATCCAGCCACGATCAGCAGAGCGGCCATGGCCGGGATGGCAACCACTTCGATCACCCCCGCCAACAGCAACACAATCACGATAACCACCAACCCAGAAAAGATATTAGCCCAACGCGTCCTGCCGCCGGCACTGGCGACTAAAGCCGTTGATCCAACTGAGCCGCCGATGGGCATGCCCTGGAACAAACCAGCGGCAAGATTGGCGGTGCCCTGCCCGATGAAATCCTGTGAAACATCCGGATATTCACCATTCGGGTTCTTATAGCCTTTGCTGACCCCAGCCCCTTGCACCAATCCGATGATGGCAATCGAAATTGCTGGGGCAATCAAACGCGGCAGCAGGGCTAAATCTGGCAAACTGAGGGCGGGCAACCCCCGCGGGATGGCAGAAACATCCCCAACCCGGAGAACATCCCCCCACCCCAGCAAAATCACAAGCAGCGAGGCCGCGGCAATCGCCAAGAGCATGGCGAAATTCTTCAAGCGCGTGCGATCCATCCAGATGATTAGAGCCACGGTCAGCAAGCCAATTGCAAAAGTTTGGGCGTGTACCATCTTTAGGTTAAATATCAACTCCATGGCCTGGAGCACTTTATTGCTGTAACTGCTATCAAAGCCGGTGAGATCCCCCAATTGCGAAAGCACCACCAAAATTGAAATTCCGGTAAGAAAGCCAACCATCACCGCATTGGAAACATAGCGCATCAAGCGGCCCAGGTGCAGCAACCCGGCCAGCACCTGAATGAGGCCCACCAGCAGCGTGAGCGTAAAAAGCGCTACGGCGATTTGGCTGGCATCAAACCCCACCAGGGCGCTGCCCGCGGTGATGGCAATGGCGCTGGTGGTGCCAATCGCCATGAGATGCGAACTGGTAAACAGCGATCCCAGGGGTGTGCCGATCATGACGGCATACAGCCCATAAATAGGGTTGACACCCGCCAAAATGGCGGAGGCCATGGCATCCGGAATGTTGGAAATTCCGTTGACCAGCCCGGCGATCAGGTCAGAACCCAGAAATTTCTTTTGGGGGATCAGATCATTCATGTTATCTCCAGACCATCGCCATCCATAAAAGGCGGGTGTGGCGCAGCGCTAAACCTTGTGGCCAAGCATATTCAGCAAAAATTTCGGTGAAGAGCGGCTTCATTTCGCCCCAGGATGGAACTTCACCCGGCAGATAACCCCACACCAGACGGATATATAACTCGCGGGGGTCGTCAAAAAACTCGGGCACGTCATAAATCCAGGCGCTGTGGAGTTGCAGGCCTGCTTCAGCCAATTGGTGTTTGACGGTGTTCAACATGCCATATTGATACTCGATGCCCGTGGCGGCGCGCAATGGCTCGGGCAGACGCTCAGCCCAGGGCGGGATGGGAGTTTCGAGGGGATTGAGCTGGATCAGCAGCGCACCGGGACGCGCTACGCGGCGGGCATCGGTGATCCAATGCAGCGGGCCGCGGCGCGAGATCAGCACATCGAAGGAATCATCCTCCGCGGGGATGCGCGCGATTCCCTGGTTGGCATCGGCAGATGAATCGTTCCACAAATAGGTGATGTTTTCGGCTTCAGCCCGACGAGCGGCTCTTTCAGCGATTTTAATGAAACTTTCAACGCGGTCATAAGCCAAGATACTGCGACAAAAAGGTGCTAAAGACAGGGCAACTTCTCCGTGGCCGCAGCCTACATCGAGCACATCTTTCTCTTGGTTCAGGTGTTTGCGGACTAATTCAAGGTAGGCATCTTCTCCATTTAACGGAGCCACTTGCGATTTCCAGGGGTAGTAATATCCTTCCTGGAGGGTGGCTAAGCGATCGTACCAATCAGGGCTATGGGGTTGGATGGTAACCATATTATCCTCATTTTCTGGCACATAATTGAAAAAAATTATTTGATTTCAAGTCTGTCTGTATTTCGCACGACTTCATAGGCATGAAATTGTTGTTCACTGTTTTTGATGCCTACCATGCCCAGGTCGCGCAGGGGTAATTTCCCGGCAACCCCCACGGCAGTTTTGGGGCCTACAAAGATGCGATTGGGGCGCGCCAGGGTTTGCAGCGCATGGGCGATATTGACGGTGTAACCCAAAGCAGTTAATTCAACGCGCTGCTGGGTGCCAACATACCCTACCGCAGCGGCTCCAGTGTTGATACCAATGCCCACGATAATTTCTTCTGTGGTTTGGAAATCGGTGGCTTCCACATGATTGAGCATGGCCAGCCCAGCCTGAATGGCCTTGGCTGCATGTTCTTCTTTGTCGCCAGTCATGCCAAAAACTGCCAAAATGCCATCGCCCGCATAGCGGATCAAACCGTCAAATTCAAAGATGGTATCGGTCAGGTCCCAATAGTAACGGTTGAGAATTTCGCCAAAGGCTTTTGCGCCCATGCGTTCGGACATGCCCGTGGAATCTTGAATGTCGGCGAACAAAATAGTGACTTCGCGTTCATCGAGCGGGGGCAGTTGGCCGTTTTCGAGGTAATCGTGCAGCACAAATTCGACTTCATGCGGGGATAAAAAGCGTTGCAACAATTGCCGCCCCCGTTGTTCTTTTTGAACCTGTTCGAGGAGGAGCATACGCAAGATGGTGAGGGCTGCCTGATGGCTGATCGCAACTGCCAACTGTAAGTCGCGATCATCAAAAGGACGGGTGCCCCCGGCAACTTTATACATGTACAGTAAAGCCAGCACGTGATCATCATCACCTGATACTACGGGCACGCACAACGCCGATTTAACGCGCAATAAGCGCGAGCTTTCCCCAGATTTCCAATAGGGGCTTTGCATCATATCCGGGACGACTATGGCAGAGCGACCGCGAATGGCATCTTCGGCAATGCTGGTGGGAAAGCCAATCTCTTCCAATTCATCGAATTGGCTTTCCAAGATCACTTCACACTTATCAGCCCCCATCGACTTACGCATGAGTTCGGTAACTTTTTCCAGGGCGGCATCCAGGTTGGTGACAACATTAAGTTGATGAGAAACTTCATATAAAAGTACAGCATGGTGATCGAGGGCTTCCAGCAAAAGCTCCCGCGTGTAGCGCCGCGCTCCAGAAACTGGCGGTTCAACTTTAACTTCATCGCGATAAGCTACCATCAAGGTCGAACCGCCGATGCGAATAACATCACCATCGTAAAGCCGCCGGGCAACCGTCAGGCGTTCGTGATTGACAAAGGTGCCGTTGGTGCTGCCTAAATCGGTAATGGTCAGGGTGCCCTGGGTTTCATCGAAAAATATTTCGGCATGTTTGCGCGAAGCCGAAGTATCCAAGACCACAATATCCTGATCCGTGCTGCGACCGAGGGTCATCCGGCCTGTTTTAATAATTTGTTCCTCGGGTTTACGGTCTGGCACTCGAATTGTAAAAGTCCACATCGTTAGCGCGCTCCTTTTCGCCCAAACTGGCGCTCTAATAAATCTACCGATAAGTGTATCATCGTCGGTCTGCCATGCGGACAGGTGCGCGGCGACTGGCAAGCCTCCAAATCCCGCAAAAGCGCCAGTTGTTCATCCTGTAAAAGCACCTGCCCGGCCTTCACTGCGGCTCTTTTACAGACCCGTGCGATGATTTTCGCTTCGATTTCGGCTGCCAAAGGCGTTTCATCCTCTTCAAAGTCTTCCACTAAAACCCGCAAAGCAGCCGCGGGATCTAACCGGGATAATAACATAGGAATCGAGCGCACCAAAAAGGTGCCGCGCCCAAAGGTTTCAACCTGGAACCCCAGTTGCGTGATGACCCCTAATTGATCTTCCAGCAAGCGGGCGCTGGCTGGGGGCAGTTCCACGGTTTCCGGCTCCAACAAAGCCTGTGATGCGATGGCGTTCCCGCGTTGCTGCATAAACTTTTCGAACAAAACGCGCTCATGGGCCGCGTGTTGATCGATCAAGTATAGGCCATCCGGCCCTTCGGCCACCAGATAGGAGACCGCAATCTGCCCTACCAGACGCAAAAGCGGCACATTCACTTCCGGCAACGAGGATTGATCACCAACCGGATTAGGTTGGTCATCACGGCTGACGCCTAATTGCTCCCCGCTGTCTGCTCCCTCAGCATACGCCAACCCCCAAGCCGGGTCAACCCCCTGCGAGGGACGGCTACCGCCCGAGGTGGGACTCCAACGCAACTGGTTGGCAAGCTGATCCACTTCGGGGACGGGGGTATGCGCCAGCAAGGCCCGCCGCACCGAGCGCCCCACCCCGCGGAATACCTGATCACGATCGCGAAAACGCACTTCGGCCTTGGTGGGATGCACATTCACATCCACCATTTCGGGCGGCATCTCTAAAAAGAGCACGGCCAACGGATAGCGCCCCACCATCAACAAGGTGTGGTAGGCCTGCACCAGGGCCGTGGTCAGGGCAGCATCTTGCACCGGGCGGCCATTGATGAAGAAGACAATCTCTCCCCGGTTGGAGCGGGTCAGCGAGGTGGGGCTGGTGAAACCTGCAACGCTCAAATGCTCATCCTGCGCCAGAACTTCGATCATTTGCTTGGCGGTATCCACACCATAAAGGGTGGCCAAGACCTCACGCCGGTCGCCTTTGCCGCTGGTTTGCAGCGAAGTGCGCCCTTCTTGCCGCAAATGAAAGCGCACTTGCGGATAGGCCAGAGCATAGCGCGTCACCAGGGTATCGATCTGGCGGCGCTCGGTGCGATCCGATTTGAGAAATTTCAGGCGGGCGGGCACGTTGTAAAACAAATCTTCCACGCGGATCACAGTACCGGCCGGCGCGCCCACGGGCTGCGATTTTTGAGTATGCCCGCCATCCACTTGCAGCACAGCGCCCATTTCTGCCGCTTTGGGCCGGGAAGTAATCGTCAGGCGTGAAACCGAACCCACCGAAGCCAGGGCCTCGCCGCGGAATCCCAGGGTTTCGATGTGAAACAAATCCTCCGCGGAGGCCAGCTTACTGGTAGCGTGGCGGGTGACGGCCAGAGGCAATTCGGCCTCGGGGATGCCCGCGCCATTATCGGCGATTTCGATCAAACGTTTACCCGCATCTTCCACGGAGACAGAAATATGGCTGGCTCCGGCATCCAATGAATTTTCGATCAACTCTTTCACAACCGAGGCCGGGCGTTCCACCACCTCACCGGCGGCGATCTGCGAAGCAACTTCATCAGGCAAAATTCGGATAGGCATGTCTCCATTATACGAGATATAACCCTTCAGGATAAGGGCAAAGAGGGCTATACAGGCCTCTAATCCTCTGTATAATTGCGCCATGTCTTTCGAAACCATCTTTTTCGACCTGGATGCCACCCTCTACCCCGAATCCAACGGGCTGTGGCCAGCCATTCGCCACAACATCGACCGCTACATGCTGGAGCAAATGAAAATCCCCGAAGCTGAAATTCCTCCGCTGCGGGAACACTATTTTCTGCATTACGGCACCACGCTGCGCGGCCTGCAAATTCATCACGGCATCTCGATGCAAGATTATCTCAACTTCGTGCATGATCTACCGCTGCACGAATACCTGCAACCCGACCCCGCTCTGCGCGACTTACTGCTCAGCCTACCACAGCGGCGCTGGATTTTCACCAATTCCGACCAGCCGCACGCTGAACGCGTAATGAATATGCTGGGGATTGCGGATTGTTTCGAGGGGATGGTGGATGTATACGCCTTGGAGCCACACTGCAAACCCCAACCAGAAGCCTACCAACTTGCCCTGGAAATTGCGGGGGCTCCTGACCCTCAAAAATGTGCCCTGCTCGACGATTCAACCCGCAACCTGGCCCCGGCCCGCGAGCTGGGTTACTTCACCGTGTTAGTCGGGCGCAATGGCACACACCCCAGTGCCCACCGCACCCTGATCGATATCCATGACCTACCCAAGGTTGTGCCGGAATTTTGGGAGAATCAACGAGACCATCCAAATGAATGATAAACGCCTCACCCTCGAAGAAGCTGTCCGGTTGGTCAAACCCGGCGATATGTTCGCCCCCGGGGGCATGACGCTCTACCGCCGCCCGCTAGCTTTCATCAAAGCCCTGCTGCGCCGATACCAACAAACCGGGGAACCGGATCAACTCACTTTAATGGCTTTCACCGCTGGGCTGGAATCGGATCTCCTGGTGGGGGCCGGGATGATCTCAAAGGTGCGCTCCTGCTATTTTGGGCTGGAAATCTTCGGGCTGGCACCCATGTTCACTTACTTTTCCAACCGCGGTGAACTGGAAATCATCGAAGAAACCGAAGCCAGCCTGTCTTTTGGGTTGCGCGCAGCCATGTCGGGTCTGAACTTTTTGCCGGGCCGCGGCTGGATTGGCACCGACCTGCCCAAACTTCGCCCCGATGTCCGCATCATCCTCGACCCCTACAGCGACGAAGAGTTGATGGCCTTTCCCGCCATCAAACCGGATGTGGCCGTCATCCACGCCTTGCGCGCCGACCCAGAAGGAAACGCGCTGATTGGCAAAAATAAAGGCATCGATATTGAACTCAGCGGCACCGCGGCCACCGTGATTGTCACCGCCGAGGAAATCGTTCCCGCGCTCGACGAGGCCGATGTGATCGCACCCTGGGTTGATGCGGTGGTACACGCGCCGCTAGGAGCAGCGCCCACTTCATGCCACCCGCTTTACGGCCTGGATGGCGAGATGCTGCTAGATTACAGCGAGCAAGTTAACGATCCGCTCTCGTGGAAAACCTTCATGACCCAGTGGATAGCCGAATAATTTACATTTCTCTTGCACTGTTTTCAGAAATCTCTAATCTTGCTGTGATAATCTACTCATATTCGAAACGTCTGGAATAGAGATCATTCTTACAAAGATCTCAACACAGGAGACAACTATGAAAAAAATAATTGTAATCATCGCTAGTTTGATCGCCATCTGCGTTCTGACCGCTGGAATCTTTTCCGCCGGGATCGTGGTGGGCGGGCTAGTGCTACCCAAAACGGCGACACCGATCAGCGAAACGCTGGCACCATCCATTTCACAAAACACGGATAGCGCGCCCGCGGATGTGGGTACGTCCCCCCTGGTTCCAGAAGCACCCCAGGCCCCCGCGCAGGAGAATCCTCCGCAAGCGCCCTCACAGGACTTGGATACACTCTTCGAGCCGTTTTGGCAAGCCTGGGATATCGTCAATAAAAGTTTTGTCGATCAGCCCGTTGATCAAGAAGCCATGATGCAAGGTGCAATCCAAGGGATGCTCGATTCTTTGGGCGACCAGCACACTTCGTATATGAGCCCCAGCCAATTCCAGCAGGCCAACGCGCCGTTGGAAGGCAGTTACGAGGGCATTGGTGCCTGGGTGGACCCCAACCAGGATTATCTGACGATTGTCAGCGCCATGCCCGGTTCTCCGGCGGAGGCCGCGGGTTTGCAGCCGGATGACAAAGTGATCGCCGTAGATGGCGAGGATATGACCGGGATTGATGGTAATCTGGTAATTCGAAAGGTTTTAGGGCCTGCTGGCAGCAAAGTGGTATTGACAATTGCGCGCGAGGGCGTGCAAAAGCCCTTCGATGTGGAAATCACGCGCGCCGAGATTATCATCCCCAGCCTCGATTATCGCATGCTCGATGGCAATATTGGTTACATTAACCTGATGCAATTCGCGGACGATAGTTCTACAGAGTTGCAGGATGCCCTGAAAGATTTGATGGCGCAAAACCCCGACGGCCTGATTTTGGATTTGCGCTACAACGGCGGTGGCTATCTGGTTACCGCAGTTGAAGTCGCTTCTGAATTCCTGGATAAAGGCAAGGTTGTGCTGTACGAAGAGTACGGTGACGGCTCGCGCGACACCTACGAATCCCTGGGTGGCGGATTGGCCGTGGATATCCCGTTGGTGGTATTGGTCAACGAGGGCAGCGCTTCGGCTTCTGAAATTTTAGCGGGTGCCCTGCAAGATTATGGTCGCGCTCCCTTAGTGGGAACCACAACCTTTGGCAAAGGCTCCGTCCAAAATTGGATTCCGTTAGATAACGATCAGGGTGCGGTGCGCGTGACGATCGCTCGCTGGCTGACTCCCCTGGAACGCCAAATCCACCAAATCGGGCTGACCCCCGATTACCCCGTCACCGTGGTTTCGCAGGCGGCTATCGATAACGGCTTCGATATCGAAACTTTGGGTGTTGACCCCGCGAGTGTGATTATCTTGAGCGCTGATGATATCAAAGCCGGGGTTGACCCACAACTTGACAAAGCGATTGAAGTTTTGAAATCGCTGGTCAAATAGCGCAGGCGTACCCCACCTGCAAAGGAGATAGAAAGATATGTTTCCTTTCTTTTATAACTTCAACTATATGATTTTCATGCTGCCAGCCTTTCTGTTGATGATGGGCACGCAGTTCTATGTCAATTCAACTTACCGCAAGTGGAGTCAGGTTCAATCACTGAACCACATGACCGGCGCACAGGCCGCTCAAAGCCTGATCCGGCGCCAGAATTTGGTTGGCGTGCAAGTCGAAGGAATCCGCGGCAAACTGACGGATCACTACGACCCGCGTACTAAAGTGCTACGGCTCTCCGAAGGCGTGTACGGGCGAGCCTCCGTGGCTTCATTGGCGATCGCTGCACATGAGTTAGGCCATGCCATCCAAGATGATGAAGGCTACTTCCCGCTGCGGTTTCGAGCCATGCTGGTTCCAGCCGTGAATATCGGCTCGTACATGGGCTGGATTTTTATCATCCGCGGGCTGTTGCTCAATCTAACGGGATTAGCCTGGGCTGGCCTGATTATCTTTGGCCTAGGGGCCTTGTTTGCCCTGGCAACCCTGCCCGTGGAATTCAACGCT
>DOTA01000052.1 GCA_003513015.1 Chloroflexota bacterium | reverse complement strand
CATCTTGCCGGCTTCGATCTTGGAGATATCCAAAATGTCGTTAATCATGGTCAGCAAGTGCTGACCGGCGTTATAGATCGCTGAAAGGTCTTGTTGCTGAAGGTCGCTCACCGGGCCATCGATGCCTTTCATGATCACGCGCGAGAAACCGATGATCGAGTTCAGGGGGGTGCGCAATTCGTGCGACATATTAGCCAAGAATTGGGATTTGAGCGTGTCAACTTCGCGGAGTTGCTCGGCGGTTTCGCGCTGTTCTTCGTAGAGACGGGCATTTTCCAGGGCGATGGCCGCCTGATTGGCCAGGGTCATCACCAGGGTTAACTCTTCGCTGGTGGGTTTGCGGATTTCATCATAGTATTCGAGTTCAAGCACACCAATGGCCTGGCGCTTGACCGCCAAGGGGATGATGATGAGTTGATGGGCCGTCGATAATTCCATAAAAGCTAATTCGGCAGGATCAGCGTTGAGATCGTTTTTATTGACTACCAGTGATTCCANNGGTGTTTTGAATAGTGATAGCGGCCTGACCGGCGATTGATCCCAATAAATCGCGTTGCCGTTCCTGATATAGAAAAGGCGTGATCAAACTTTGCACGCTGATCACACCAATCACGCGGTCACCTAAAAGCATCGGAACCCCCAGCCAGGACTGGGGTGGAATCCCTTTCCCAATCGGAATACTAGCGATACCCAATTGGGCCTGTTGGGCGTTTACATCCCCATTCAGCAATAAGGCTTGGTGGTTGCGTAATACATAATCTGAAAGCCCGTTGCCCAAGGAGCGTGTGGGCAGTTCGATTTTTTCATGGTTGATGATAACCAGAGGTGTAGAGATTTCATCCGTTTCAGCTTCGTATAGCGATAGGAAGAAGTTGGTGGTATCCATGAGTTTAGATGTGTACTCATAGATTGTATTTGCGACCGCGTTGATCTCAAGCACCGATGCTAAAACGCGGCTCATTTCATTCAATACGGCCAGGTCTTCTGTGCGTTGGCTGGTTTCATTGAAGAGTTCCGCATTTTGAATGGCAATGGCGGCCTGGCTGGCAATGGCAACCAGTAAGTCGCGCTGGCGCTCTTGATAGAGAAAGGGAGTTTCTACGCTTTGCAGAGCGATAACACCGATGGCTTGGTTGCTGATAATCAGAGGTGTGCCCAAGAAAGATTTCGCAACATTATCATCTCCCAGAGCTAAGAATTCGATTCCCAGCGCTTTCATCTGGGGGAGCAAATCACCATTGAGCAGTAATGTTCGCCGGTTTCTGAGCATATAATCCGTCATGCCGGAACCCAGTTTGCGGGTATCAGCCTCAAATCGCTCACCACCATTGATTGTGAGGGGGAAACTGACTTCATCCTTTGAAGCATCATAAAGGGCGATGAAGATGTTGTTGGTATCCATCAGCCGGGAGGTATATTCGTGGATGGTTTCCACAACATTGCTGATGTCGAGCTGGTTCGAAAGATTCGCGCTCATTTCATTGAGGATCGCTAAATCTTCCGTTCTTTGGCGAGTCTCTGCAAACAACCTGGCGTTTTGGAAAGCAATCGCGCCCTGGCTGGCTATACCGATCAGCAAATCGTGATCTTGTTCAGTATAGTGGTGCGATTCGTTGTTTTGCACACCAATAACGCCGATTGCAAGATCACCGGCCAGCATGGGTACCCCTAACCAGCTTTGAGCAATATCATTTTCTTCTTCTTCTCTCCCAATGGGAATTAATTCTACGCCCTGGCTGCGGAGCCAACCTTCCACATCTTCGTGCAGGTGAAGTGATTCCCGTTGATTAAGCACATATTCGGTAAGTCCTTGCCCTTTTTTACGGCTTTTAATTTTAATCTCTTGATTTTCTTCGGTTGCCAGAGGAAATTCGATCGTATCCGTAGCTTCATCATAAAGGGCAATGAAGAAAGTGGAGGTGTCGATCAACCGGGAGGTAAAGAGGTAAATGTTACGGGTAATGGTGTTAACATCCACGGTAGCCGTCAATTGGCGGCTCATCTCATTCAATACGGCCAGTTCTTCTGCGCGCGCCTGGGTTTGATCGAAAAGATTGGCATTTTGTAGCGCGTTGGCTACCTGATCGGCCATGGTTTGCAGGATGACAATATCTTCATCTGTGAATGCCGCCGGAGATGTGCTTTGAATTGACATCGCACCGATCACCTGGTTGCGGCTGATGAGCGGTAAGGCCATCTCGGAACGGGTTTCCGGCAAGAGCGGGTTGACAAATCTTTGGTCTTCGATCGAAACTTGCTGCGAAATTTGTGGTTGGGCGCTGGCAATACACTTCCCAACCATGGATGTGCCGCCAATTTCCAATTTGTGGTTGCGTTCTACCTGGATGCGCCCGGCATCGCCAGTGCCAGCTCGCAATACGGCCCATCTGCCAGGTTCACGCGTCCACAATCCGTGCTCGTCAATCAGGAACAGACCCACATAATAGAGATCAAAACGCTCAAGGATCAGATTCACAGTTTGGGTGATGAGCGGGTTGGGGTCCAAGATGCTGCTGGCCGCCCGGGAAACTTCAGCCGCAGTTTGGAGCTGCCGGCTGCGGTCTTGGGCTTGCAGATAAAGGCGGGCATTATGCAAAGCGACGGCGGCCTGCGCGGCAATGGCGCTTAACAGATCGCTGGTTTCATCATCGTAGGCATTTGGCAAGGTATGATCGAGGATTAGCAAACCGATTACCTCATCGCCTCGCAGCAGAGGTGTAGCGATCCATGAGCGCACATATGCGGTTTCAGGGAGCGGATCCCACAAAGGATGGACATGCGTATCGGAAAGCACCAAGGGTTGTTTACTTTCAACCACACTGCGGATTAACGGATCTTCTGAAATTGGGCGCAAAAGTTCTTTGCGGTCTTTGACGCGATTTTGCCCATCGCGGCTCATACCGCCAATTCTGTGGCGTTGATCCCCTTCGATGATTTGGAGGGTGGCCGTATTGAAATCTAGCACGTCTGATAGGCGGGCCAGCAAGCGTTCGGCGATTTGTTGCAAATCGAGCGAGCCGCCGATCACGCGGGCGATATCACTCAGGGTGGCGGCAATTCTTCGGCGGCGTTGTTCTTCCTGGAAGATGCGGGCACTTTGGATCGCGGTGGCAGCTTGGGTCAGGATCGTGCGGATCAAACGGATTTCATCATCGCTAAAATCGCGGTTGGGTTCGATAATGTCAATTTCGATAGCTCCGAGAATCTCATTGCCAATCATAATGGGGAAGGTTGCTAGGCTAAAAATGCCAGATTGGCGATAAAGATTCCGGTTCGCCGCTAGGTTGGGGTCTTTCTGAACATCTCTGAGAATGAGAACTTCGGAGGAAGTCCAGGGTTCGGTTTCGTTTCCGATGCTGTCAGGTGTATTGGGGTTGGGCGAATAAAAAGCCACGGTGCGCATCTGGGTTTTCGAGGCATTGTTCATCCCGATGTTGACTTGCACGCCGAATGATTTGCCAATTTCCGCAGCAATCGTTCGCAGATTTTCCTCAATATCCAGCGAACCGGTAATTTGGGTCACGATGCGGTTGACCAGTGCCAGTTCTTCTGAGCGCGAGGTGACTTGTTGGAAGAGCTGATTGTTTGCCAGAGCGGTGGCTACCTGATTTGCCATCGCCAGCAACAAATCGACATCACTTTGGGTGAATCCTGGTCGGCTGAAAGAATTGATCGCGGTAATCGTGCCGAATGGCTCGTCGCGATAAATCATGGGCACCACTAAAATGGAACCAGCATCGCTTTGCTGCCGGATTTCCCAAGATTTCTCAGTTTCACGAGGGTCTACCGTGCCTGCATTCGATAAAGCAGGTTCTGTTTTCCGGATGGCCCATCCCGTGAGGCCGTTCATAAGCTCATCATAGACACCTGCATCGGTGGGGATGGGCGGGGCATGGCTTTCCAGGAAGTAAGGAACCGTTTGATTTTGTTGATCAATCACCGCAACCAGCGAGCGGGTCGCGGGCAGCACTTCGGCGATGGTATCAACCACAGATTGCAGCAACTGCACTAAATTTTCGAAGGCGATGGCGGCCTGTCCCACGCGGAACAAGGCATCGGTGCGGGCCAGCGAAGATTGCGTTTCTTGAAATAATTGAGCGTTCTCCAACGCCAGCGCTAGTTGGTTGGCAACCTCCTCAACCAGCCGTTGTTCATCTTCACTCCAGTCGCGGTTTGGGCTGGGATCGATGATTTCCAACAGCCCTAAAGATTGATTGGGCATGGAAATAGGTACGGCTAAGGCGGCCTCAACCCCAGGAGCGGAGGGATTTGAGATGGTTTGCCGTTGTTTCAGGCTTTGTTTGCCCGCCCCGGAGTAGGGACTTGAAATCGAAATGGGGCGGTCATCGTCAATGGCGATGCCAAAGGAGGTAGCCGAAGTGAACATCGCGGTTGAAAGAGTTGGTACTGGTTCAACTTTGACGGGTTTTTCTGGGGGGATTGGCTGGATTGGTTCTGAACCGGACTCGACCACTTGGGAGAAGCCTCGCCAATGGTTCTCTTGATTTTGGAAAATGTGGGTGCGTACCGGAACCAGAGAGCCGCGCGGGTTTTGGAATTGCAAAGTGATTTCAATGGGGAATTCGCTCACCTTTTCTAGGGTATCGCGCAAAAGCTGGGCTGATTCCGTTGCCAATAAAAAGCTGGTCAAGGGTTGTCCCAAGAAAGCGGCTGGCTCCACCCCTAAAACGGATACAACCTCCGGGCCACATGTTTGATACAGCCCTGCGGAATCACATTCCCAAATCCAGCCAGAAGTCTCGGCTTCATAGGCTGAAATCTCGGATTGTTCATCGCCCATATCGGCGAAGAGATCATTGAGTCGGTTACTGAATTGATTCTGTTTTGGCATACTGTGTTAGCTCCTGAGCCAGCGCTCGATATTGTTGAGCGCTGCGGCTTCGGGGAACGTAGTGGGTGATTGGCAGACCGGCAATAGTGCTTTCGCGGAGTTTGCTATCGATCTGGATAGATGTTTGGCAAATCGCTTTGCCAAAGGTATTCATCAGTTGTTTGCGGATGGCTTTGTGCGACCCGATGCGTTGATCGAACATGGTAATCAAAATTCGATACATCAAATCGGGGTTGTCTTCTGCGCGCACCTTGCGAATGATGTTCATAACATGGCGCAAGGCATAGGCTGAAAGGTATTCCGCTTGGGTGGGAATCAACAGTAAATTCGCGGCGATCAGGGCATTGGTGGTAAGCACCCCCACAGAAGGAGGGCAATCCAGAATGATGGTGTTGTAGTTTTGCAGGTTTTCCAACGCATTTTTGAGAATCCATTGGTAATCTTGCCGCATGGGGAGGAACCTTTCGGCCATGCCCATCTCCGCATTTGACGGAAGCACATCTAACCCAGGGACAGAGGTTTCCCGGCTGATGCTAACGGCATTTGCCGAATTGAGCATCACATCCGCAATGGAGCGCCGTACCTGATGGGGCGGCAATCCCAGGGCAAGCGAAAGGTTGGCTTGCGGGTCGAGATCAACCAGTAAAACCTCCTGCCCCAGTTCCACGAGCGCGCCGCCCAGCGAAATTGCCGTGGTGGTTTTGGCAACTCCGCCTTTTTCGTTGGCGATGGCAATGATTTGCGTCATGCTTCATCCTCCTGGGTTTCGGCTGGAGCGGCTGGGTTGGCATTGGTAGGCGCGTTTTGGTCGGATTGCAGGAGCACCTGGGCGCGTTTGGCGTTGAGGGCCAAGCGCAATTCTTGAGCCGCGGTTTGCAGCATGGCTTGCGGATCGTTGGATGAGCGCAATTTCGTGGTAATTTCAGCCACCAAGCGCTCGCGAGCCGCCCGGCGTTGGGTTTCATCCAAGAGACGCAGCGATTCTGCTGCCAGGGCAAATTGCTCGCTAATATCCTGTACCAAAGCCACCTCTTCAGGGGTCCAGTTGCGCTGGCCTTCATCCGTCTGGAGGCC
>DOTA01000203.1 GCA_003513015.1 Chloroflexota bacterium | reverse complement strand
AATAACAGAACAGTCCAATCGCCGTTTCGCTGCACCCATTGCACCATGCGCCCATACATCTCAACGCGTTCGATCACGGCTTGTCCACTAAAACCGGCCAGATAGCCTGACATCTCACCCAAAGCGCCCCCGGCTCCAGCGGCTAACCCGACTGCCCAGGGATTAAAGATGCCGCCCATCGCAAAGACAACGGCAATACCCGGAGCGGGTAGGAGCACAGTGGCATTGGCGAGAAAGGCAATCAGGAATATGCCAGGATAGCCATAGATAGCGAATTGTTCGGCATGATCACGAATGCTGTAAACGAAAACGCTCAATGCAATGACGACCAGCAAAGCCAAAATGCGGGCAATTGTCAGGCGGTGTTTCTTGAGCATAGACAAGAGCGCTATTTCGCATCCAACAAAGTGCGCACACGGGCTACTACCATATCCATTGCCACAATATTGAAGCCGCCTTCAGGGATGATTACATCGGCATAGCGTTTGGAAGGTTCCACAAAATCCATATGCATGGGGCGTACGGTGTGTTGATACTGTGCGATGACCGAGTCAACCGTGCGACCGCGCTCGTTGATGTCACGCTGCAAACGGCGAATGAAGCGAATGTCGGCAGCCGTATCGACAAAGATTTTCACATCGAACATCGCGCGCAACTCCGGTTCGGCAAAAATCAAAATTCCATCCACCAAAATAACGGGCTGAGGTTCAACGGGAATGGTTTTGGCTGTGCGCGAGTGTGTTTTAAAATCATAGATGGGCAGTTCAATGGAGTTCCCGGCTTTGAGCTGTTTGAGGTGCTCAATCAGCAGAGAAGTCTCCAGGGAATCAGGGTGATCAAAGTTGATGGCGGCGCGCTGCGAAAAGGAGAGATTGCCAAAATCTTTGTAATAGGCGTCATGAGGCAGAAAGGCAATATGCTCGGCCCCCACGCGGGCAAGAATCTCTTGGGCTACGGTGGTTTTACCAGATCCGCTGCCGCCAGCAAGGCCAATGATAAGGGGGGAGGGGAATTCACTCATAATTAGAATTATACCCTTCACGGTCACAAATTGCGCTTTTTAGCAGGCAGGAGGCGCAATTTATAACCGGGGCATTATATATTGTCATCAAGCTCAAAAGCGATCCCCATTTTGTGGGAATAAATTTTTAAAAAAGTGATTTCGATTGGCGTTGCATCCCTCGTAAAAACATGTGTTCTAAATATCTTGCGGAATCAGCGAACCATCGGTATAATCGAACCAATCAAACGGAAGAACGTAACCCATCGGGGGAAACGCTACCCCACAACGGCACTTTCAAAATTTAAACCTTACCCAGCACCATGGATAACGATTCCAAATATAAATTCAAACTTTTTAGCATCCATGAGGAACGAACATGTACATCTACCAAGCTTCTCCCAATAATTTTCGCGTTGCCGAAGACCCCCATAAACCCAAATTCCAATCTGCAAGCACAAGCCATCAAAACGCGGAAACAAAACCCAAACGCTTGCTCGAGCAACTGCGGGATGCTATCCGCCTAAAAGGATACTCTCTCCGTACAGAACAGACGTATCTCGAATGGGCGCGGCGCTTCATTTTTTTCCATCAGCTAAAACATCCCCAAGAGATGGGTGCACCTGAAATCGAGGCTTTTCTCACCCATTTGGTGATCGATCAGGATGTAGCCGCCTCCACCCAAAACCAGGCTCTCTGCGCGCTATTATTCCTCTACAAATACGTCATCAAGCAAGAATTGGATCCCACCGCGATTAACGCAGTAAGGGCAAAACGGCCAACTCGCGTCCCCACTGTGCTGACAAAAGCTGAAATTCAGCGCTTGTTTCTGCACCTCACCGACACCTACGGCCTGATGGCGCGTTTGATGTACGGCAGCGGGATGCGCCTGATGGAATGTGTGCGTCTGCGCGTGAAAGATCTCGATTTCGCACATTTGCAAATCGTCATTCGGGATGGCAAAGGCGGGAAGGACCGCATTACGATGATGCCCCATAATCTGGCGGAATCTCTCCAAGCCCATTTAATTCGCACCAAAAGACTGCATGAATTGCAACTTGAAAAGGGATTGGGCAGCGTTTACCTGCCAGATGCCCTGGAACGAAAACTGGGATGCAGCACCGAGTGGCGTTGGCAATATGTTTTCCCCGCCAAAAGCGCCTCCATCGATCCGCGCTCCGGTCTCAAACGCCGCCATCACATCGGCGAAACCGGGCTGCAAAGAGCCATCAAACACGCCGCCGATCTGGCCCAAATAGACAAACGCGTCACTTCACACACTCTGCGGCACTCCTTCGCCACCCATTTACTCGAATCCGGCTATGATATCCGCACCGTACAGGAGCTTTTGGGGCATAAAGATGTTAAAACGACCATGATCTACACCCATGTGCTCAACCGCGGCCCGCTTGCTGTCAGAAGTCCCTTGGATGAATAGATTAATGGATTTGCCGCATCCCGGCATACCCTCAACAAACTGAAAATTTCTTCAATTAACCGGAAAACACCTTCATTTTTGTTACCGTTATTGAAGTAGTCTCAAACCCCATGCAGGATGTTCGCTCAACTCAAGCGGAAACCGTTATAATGTTGGAAACATTCGAAGGAGAACACAATGGATAGTTCAACTTGGTCTACGCTTCAAAGTATGCTGCCATTCCTAATCCCAGTGATAGTTGTCGAGTTGGTATTATTGGCCGCAGCCCTGATTGATTGGTTTAAACAACCCGTTCTGCGCGGGCCAAAATGGGTCTGGCTTTTGGTGATTTTGTTCGTCAACCTGATCGGCCCCATTATCTATTTCGTGGCCGCTCGCAAGGACGAGTGATCGATGATTATGCCCCCTGATGGCGAGGCAGCCATCCGCTGCGTCAACCTGAGCCGGAATTATGGCGAGGTGCAGGCTCTTAAAAATTTGAATCTCGCCATTCCCTTCGGCTCGATTTTCGGCTTTCTCGGGCGCAATGGGGCCGGAAAAACCACAACCATGCGCATCTTGGCCGGGTTGGTGCATCCCACCTCGGGTACGGCCTGGGTAGATGGAATTGATGTCACGCGCAGTGACAAGGCTGCCTGCCAGCACTTCGGCTATCTGCCGCAAGATCCCAAATTCTACCGTTGGATGACACCCACCGAATATCTGGATTATGTGGCGCGCCTGTTCAACATGCCAGATCAGGAGCGGAAAGCCCGCATCGCCGAGATGCTGCAATTGGTGGATTTAAAAAGCGCCGCTCGCCGCCGGATTGGCGGTTTTTCCGGCGGCATGGTGCAACGTTTGGGCGTCGCACAAGCGCTGATCCACAACCCGCCGGTATTATTTTTAGATGAACCCACCAGTGCGCTAGATCCGGCCGGGCGCTACGAGGTGCTCGAACTGATTGCCAGCCTGCGCGGCAAAGTGACAGTTTTCTTTTCCACGCATATTCTCAATGATGTCGAGCGCATTTGCGATTCGGTCGCCATCATCCACCAGGGTGAGTTGCTGCTCGAATCGGACCGTCAAACATTGCTTGACCAATATGCCATCAATACCGCCGAAATCGAAGCAGACCAGCCCTTTTCTGAAGCCGGACCATTTCTGGAGGCACTCAAAATGCAGCCCTGGGTTGAATCCACTGATTTGGCGCAAAACGTGCTGCGCATCCGGGTCACGGATTTGACGCAAGGGAAACAAGCACTGCTGCCTTTACTGGCCAATTCCGGGCTACACATCAACCGGATGGAATGGGTGCGGCCATCGCTGGAAGAGATTTTCTTGAAAATCAGTCAATAGGTTTGCCATGCTAATTCCTGCTTTCTCACTCTCGGTTCTCTTGATGATTTTGCTCCCGCTTGCTTTGACAATATTCCTGCGGCGGCGTTTCCAAACCCCCTGGATTTTATTTGCGATCGGCACCCTAACCTTCATCGGCTCGCAGGTGGTGCATTTGCCCCTTAATCACTTGTTGATAAAGTTGCACATCCTGCCTCAAACCGGAGTGACTGATTCCGCTATTTCGCTGCTGCAATCATCGTTGGTGCTGGGTCTGACGGCTGGCCTGTGCGAAGAGACGGCCCGCGCCGTGGGCTACTGGCTGCTGAAGAAGTTCCGCAACATTGAAGATGGCGTGATGTTGGGCTTAGGGCATGGTGGGATCGAGTCCATGGTCTTTGGCGGTGTGCTGGTGGCAGCTACAGTTTCATCCCTGATCCCGTTGATCGGCTCCGATCTCACCGCGCTCAATTTAGCGCCCGAACAGCTAGCCAATCTCACCCTGCAACTGGAGGGCCTGAATGCTTCGCCTTTACTCGCCGCGGCCAGTCCGTTGATCGAACGTTTGGTAGCAATGACCATTCATGTGTTTTTATCCGTAATGGTTTTGCAAGCTTTTCGCCAGCGAAATATCGCCTACTACCTGATGGCGGTGATCTATCACATGCTGATCGATGCTGGCGCAGTTTATGCGGTGACTACGCTCGATAACCAAAATTTGTATTTGCCATTGTTGGGGTTGATGATCTTACCCGGTTTGATCTGGTTGATTTGGCTGTGGCGTAAAAATATTCAACCGCAAAGTGTGAAACCTCGGGGGCTGCGCCTGGAGTGGGCCTTATTTGTGACCGCCTTGCGAAAAGAGTTACTCCTGCAATGGCGTACGCGGCGTTTTTTGGTCGTTATGGCGGTTTTTGTGCTTTTTGGACTGACCTCTCCCCTGGTAGCGAAATTCACCCCCGAAATTATCAAAAATGTGGCCGGTGCGGAGCAGTTCGCCAGCCTGATCCCCACGCCTACAATGACCGATGCCCTGACACAATACATCAAAAATCTTACCCAGTTTGGTTTCATCCTGGCCATATTCCTGGGCATGAATGCCGTGGCGGGCGAGAAAGAATCAGGCACAGCCGCTATCATTTTGAGTAAACCCATGCCGCGCTGGGCCTTCGTTTTAAGCAAGTTCACCGCCCAAGGATTGGTCTATGCTGCCGCTTTTCTGGTAGCAGGCCTGGGCGCGTACTATTACACCTATCTGCTGTTTGGAGTTTTCGACGCGCAGACATTCCTGGGGATTAATCTGCTATTGTTGTTGTGGCTGCTGACCTTTGTGGGTGCCGCACTCTTGGGTAGCGTGATCGGCACCTCAGTAGCTGCCGCGGCCGGGATTGGCCTGGGCATTTCGGTGGCTTTTATGCTGGCAGGCACGCTGCCCCAATATGGTTCTCTGATGCCCAGCGGATTGGTCTCGTGGGCTTCCCAGTTGGGAACCAACGCCGAGGTAGTTTCGGCCAATGGCGGAGCACTCGCCGGGGGATTAGTGCTGATTGTTCTGTGTTTGCTCTGGTCGGTGGCGTTGTTCGAGCAACAGGAGATATAGCGCACATTTTTCCACCGAGACGCCCTTATCTTACAATTTTCGCCCCATAAACCTGCGTTTTACCAACCTGGGGTGTACCAATCCAAACGGGGTAAGCAAACCCATCATTGGAGCCCACCGCCAAATGCGAACCGACTTGCGAAACGCCCCCATAAAGGGCAAAATCTTCGCCACGGATGGGCTGGGCATTGAGTTGCCGCGGTTCGGCGAAAGAAAGGCCGCCATCTTTGCTGAAGGTGTAGAAAACATTGTAATTGCAGGGGTCCAACCGCCCAAGCTGGGCGGTTTGCTGCCAACGCTCCAGGGTCAGAACACAATCATTGGATGGGTCAATTTGCGTATAAAAAACCAAATCAATCGTACCATTCGGAGCCATATTGATTCCGGGGCCTTTATCGCCCTCGAAATACAGGGGCACCCCCCCACTGGCAAGCGCTGATCTCCAGGTTTGGCCGTTATCTGCCGTGGTTGCTACCGCCAACTGCTGAGATCCTTCATCTCCAACGCGATAAACGATGGCAAATTTTCCATTAGCCGAAGCCGTATTGATGGGTCCCCAGGTTTTCAAAATCGGAACGGGTTCGCCGAAAGTTTCGCCGCCATCTGTGGAATTGGCCATCCAAACGGTGCGCGGCCAACTCCAGGGTTCCGCATCCCACACCCAAACCAGGGAAACCATCTTACCCTCACCAAAAAGTACCTGAATATCACTTGGCCCGCTGGCCCGCGGCGAAAAAATATCTCTGGCAGAAATATGCTGATCAGCGCGCGCGGTTAGCGACCATTGCAAACCATCCATAGAGCGCCGCAAACTGGGGGTCACAAACAACTGGTCGCCTTCTTGTGCATCCAGGGTCAGGAAAAGCTCGCCGGTTTGCGGCTGAATGCGCAGCCAGGGACGAGCTTGCATCTGAGCATTGGTAATCTCCTCAAAACCGGTTGTAGCGGACAAATCTTCCTGGTTCAGGCCGGTTTTTTTGAGCACCAAAGTGGCATCACGCACCCCAAACAGGTAAAGCGCGCCTGTCCCATCGAAATCTACCAGTCCGTGATACATCACCTGACCCACGCGCCCATACGCGGCGCTCTGCTGCCAGCTTTGGCCACCATCCAGTGAGGTATAAAGCACCAAATCAACTTTGCAATTAGGCATCTCGCAGTTCGCTTTGGATAGGCGCGTTGCCAGGGCCGTTAACTGCTGTGGATTGGCGGGATTGACGGCAATGGATGGCTCAGCCACAAAGCTGGATTCGCCAATGGGGATGGGCTGCCCATCCCAAATTCCGGAAACGAGGGAACTGGAATTCTTGGTGGGTTCCGGTACCCTCGAGATTCCCGCGTCCCCCTGAGGGATATACATCACCGTGCCTCCCAGTGTTTTCACAGGACGGTAAAACTGATCAACAGCGGCCAG
>DOTA01000368.1 GCA_003513015.1 Chloroflexota bacterium | reverse complement strand
ACAAAAAAATTACACCCGTTTTATCATCTTGGGCCGCTCCCGCACGGGATCGAATCTATTGCGAGGCTTGCTTAACGAACATGCGCAAATTGTGGTTTTAGGTGAGTTGTTTCAAAATGAACAAGAGATTGGCTGGGCTTACCCCGGCTATTCGCAATCTCCCAAGATGCTGAAATTATTCCACAACCAGCCTGTAAAATTTTTGGGAGAGAAGGTTTTTCGGAATTATCCAACCCAAACGGCTGCGGTCGGGTTCAAAATTTTTTATTATCATGCCCGCAGCAAAAACTGGCAGCCCGTATGGGATTATTTACGAAACCAGCAAAATTTGCGCGTGATTCATATTAAGCGCCGCAACCTTTTGAAAACCCATCTTTCCAAAAAAAGAGCTGAGCAGACCGATGAATGGGTGAATACCACGGGACAGCCCCAAAAACCGAAATCAAACTCCCTCCGTTTGGATTTCGCCGAATGCCAACAAGATTTCGAACAAACGCGCGCCTGGGAAACGGAAAACGATGTTTTCTTTCGCGAACATCCCTCACTGGAGATTTTTTACGAAGACCTTGCCCGCAATTATGCAGATGAAATGCAGCGCGTGCTGACTTTTCTAAACATCACACCCCAACCACTCAAGCCCCAGACCCATAAACAAGCGCGCCAAGCGCTCTCTGATACCATTGAAAATTATGCGGAACTCAAATCTCAGTTTGCGGGCACGCAGTGGGCCTCTTTTTTCGAGGATTAACGGAATCCAACCATGGATCTATCCATCGTTATCGTTAACTGGAACACCCAAGATTTACTGGATCAGTGCCTCCATTCGGTGTATCAGCATCCCCCTCGGAACAGTTTCGAAATTTGGGTGGTGGATAACGCCTCCACAGATGGCAGCGTCCGAATGGTGGAGCAGCAATATCCCCAGGTGCGATTAATCAAAAGCGCAGAAAATTTGGGGTTTGCCCGGGGCAATAATCTGGCCCTGGAAAAATGCCAGGGAAATTACGTTTTTCTGCTCAACCCGGATACCGAAGTGCATCCGGCAGCAATAGATATTTTAATAGAATTTTTGGAGGCTTACCCTCAGGCAGGGGTTGCTGGTTCGACTTTGCTTTATGCCGATGGTTCGCTACAAACCTCGAGTTACCCCTTCCCCACGCTGACGCGCGAATTCTGGAGGCTGCTGCACCTGGATCGCTGGCACGCTTATGGGGTTTACGATCAACACCACTGGGACCGCTGCCAGCCCCGCAAAGTGGATGTGGTACAGGGCGCGGCCCTGCTGGTACGCAAAGCGGTGCTCGTTCAGGTTGGATATTTTGACCCTGATTATTTCATGTACACCGAGGAAGTTGACCTGTGCTATCGCATACACAAAGCCGGCTGGGATTTGTTTTGGGTGCCACAATCTGAAATTGTGCACTACGAAGGGCAAAGCACAAAACAAGTGCCCGTGGAAATGTTCTTACAACTTAATAAGACCAAATTGCGATTCATCCGAAAACACCACGGGAAAATTGCCGGAGCAATTTATAAGTTAATTTTAGGGCTGACTGCTCTCCCCAGAATTCTATTCGCTTCCGACGCGAATCCAAAGAAGGCAGAGATAACCCGAAATTATCGTGAGTTGCTGCGCTCCTTAGCTGAAATGTAGGCCGTTAACGATAAGAAAGAAATTAGGTAACCATTGAAAAGTTCAAGAGAAAATATTATTGGTATGCAAAACATTGTAGGAAAGCAGGCAACAAATGACTGGAAATGAGTCTTCCGATTATCGCTATCTTTTAATCGGGGGTACACCGAAGTCAGGGACAACTTCTGTTTTTCGATATTTATCACACCACCCAGAAGTGTGCCCTTCCAACCGCAAAGAGACTTATTTTTTTGCTCGAGAATTTGATTATAAAGGCGTGAGTAAATCTGACAAAACTCTGGATGCGTTTAATGAATACTTCAGTCATTGTGATCGCACAGAAAAATGGAATTTATCTGCAACGCCATACACTCTCTATTCCAATAGGGCAGCGCAAGAAATTTCTGCTTTGTTGCCCAATGCCAGGATGATATTTATCCTCCGTGAGCCAATTGCGCGCCTCTTCTCGGATTATAAATTCCATTTGCAGCGAAATCACCCTCATGTGAAAGGCACTTTTGCAGAGTTTGTAGACGAACAATTTGAGATGAGTAAAACTACCCAAATCCCGAACCTTTTAGAATTAGGGTGCTACTCAAAATATCTGCAATCATTCTATAATTTTTTTGATAAGAACAAAATCTCCATCATTTTTTTTAGGGAATTGATGAGCAATCCCCAAGATGAAATTCAAAAGTTCTGTTTGGAGATTGGGATCGATCCTAAATTTTATACAAACTATAGTTTTGATGCTCACAACCAGACAATCAATGTTCGATACAATTTTCTTAATCAAGTAAGTATGGCGATGGAACCCATGATTGCTAGCGCCAGGGCGAAATTGATGCACAACCCCAAACTGTATGGCTTATTTGAAAAGGCCGTTAATTCAGGCAGATCAACCTATTATGGGCTAAATAANNTCCCAAAGAAGTTATCAAAAAACTAGAAGAATATTACCAGCCCTATAATAAAAAGCTATCCAGAGAGCTTGGGAAACCGCTTCCCTGGAAAAGAATGCGAACACAAGAACAAGGTAACGCCTAGATAGCTGTTGTGCAGGCTATGCCTGGCCGATTTGATAGTTTTTCAACTTTAGGAGTATATTGATGAAACAAGATAAAAATCACCGCCGTTGGATGAACTTGCTTCGGCTTTTAATAGTGTTCTCGTTATTGATTGTTTATTTTCAGAACACACCGGTATATCCGGCCCTGGCCTATAGCGGGGATTATGCCCTGGAGTTTGATGGGGTGAGTGATTTTGTTCAGTTGGATACTGCCCTCAATATCCTGGGATCTAATTGGCAGAGTACAAAAACCATTAGCGTCTGGGTGCGGCCAACGGGTATCGCTCCTGATGTTGCGGCAATAGCCAATGTTCCCCTTGGGGATATGATTGTTGGCGATCACCCGCGTTGGTTTGGGATTTATCAGGCAAATGTAACTCCCACCAACCAGGATCGAATTTGGGTTTGGAACACTGATAATACCGATCTGGTCGGTAATGCCTATATCGGCATCCCATATACCATCGGTGAATGGGTACATATTACCCTGGTACATACTAATAATATGCTTTATGCCTATAAAAATGGCATCCTCATTGGAAGCCAGCCCAGTGGTAGAACCGCCTACGCGCATACCTCAGCCAGCACGATCAAACTGCGTATCGGCGGCAGAGAAACCGGCCAACTCTTCCAGGGGCAGATCGATGAAGTGCGGATGTGGAATACCGCCCTCACGGAAAATGAAATCCGGCAGGATATGTACCGTACCCTGGCTGGCACTGAAAGCGGTTTAGCGGCCTACTACAAAATGTCTAATGGTACAGGGACCATATTAACCGATGATAGTATCCATACCTGGGATGGCACGCTGGCCGATGGTGCAACAGGCGCAGGAAATGTTCCCCCCGATGGAGATACGGCTACCTGGGTCACCTCCGGCGCTTTCGCCGGCCCACGCAACGCCCTGGATTTTGACGGCACTGATGATTACGTATCGGTTCC